>NZ_AKKF01000071.1 GCF_000281955.1 Caulobacter sp. AP07
CGGCTGGGGCCGCCATAGACGGCGACTTCGCACAGGATGTCGCCGCCCGGCTCGGCCGCCCACAAGTAGTTTCGCTCGACCTCGACATTGCGGCCGGCCGGCGAAATGCCCTCGAAGGTGTCGCCCCAGGGAATCACCTTGTTCAGGTCGCGCCAGGTCAGGGTCATGCCGCGCGACAGTTCGTCCTGCGCCATGGCTTCAAGGTCGGGATCGCTCAAGGTCGGGCTCCAGGGTATCGTCATATCCGGCCATCGCCTCGACAACGCTCCGCGCGCAAGATAGGCGCTGCGAAGGACGAGGAGAAACGACGATGGCCGCTCCGAAGGGCAAGCGCGACTTCCGCGACGAGGATCGCCTCGATCCGCGCGAACGCCACCAGGTGGAATACTGGATGAAGCGCTGGGGCGTGACCAAGGATCAGCTGGTGGCCGCCCACCGCAAGGTCGGCAACTCGATCAAGGACATCGGCGCCGAGCTGGGCAAGAAACGGTAGCGCCCTTCCCTAGCGCTTGTCGCGCCGGAACTTCGCCGCCTCTGCCGCCAGGGACGTCGAGGTCGGATCATGCTCGTCCGGTTCCGGCAGGAACGGCAGGTGGCCGGCCACGCCGCGCACGGCCAGCCACAGCGGATGGCTGAAGTGACCCAGGATCCGCAGCGGCCGGCGCTTGTCGTCGGTGACGTCCCAGCCTTCCAGTTCGAACGCGTCGGCCTGCTCGCGCATCGACTTGACGTCGATGCCGTCCCAGCCTTCCGGATCGGGGATGGCCGCGGCCTCGTCGGCGGTGAGGCCGAAGGTGTCGCGCGCCAGTTGGTCGATCTCGGGAAACTCGGCTCGCGCCTCCGGATCGGCGAACGACGGCTTCATCAGCGCCCGGGTCTCCAGGTCGGCGAAGCCGGGCAGGTCGATCAGGCGGCGCGGGGCCATGAGCCTCACGCCTCTTCGGCGTTGTCGTTGCGCCAGTACGGCGCGACCACGCCCTGCAGCTTGATGGTCATCGGGTTGCCCTTGCGGTCGACGGCCTTGCCGGCGGTGACGCGGATCCAGCCTTCGCTGACGCAGTACTCGTCGACATTGGTCTTCTCGACGCCGTTGAAGACGATGCCCACGCCGCGCTCAAGGATGTCGGCGTCGTAGTGCGGGCTGCTCGGATTGGAGGCCAGGCGGTCGGGAGGCGTGTCGCTCATGGGGATCGTCTTTCGAAGAATGTAGACGGCAAACGCCGTCCGAACGGGCGTGATAGCCACCCGGGCCCGCAATTCCAATAGGATTGCACATCGCCGCGCGAACCGCCGCGACAAGACACCGGCCCCCTGCTAGCTACGGCGCGTCCTCATCCAGGAGCCTCCATGCTGCGTCGCCTCTATGACTGGGTCATGAGCCTGGCCGCCTCGCGCCACGCCCCGATCAGCCTGTTCGCGGTCTCGTTCGCCGAAAGCTCGTTCTTTCCCATTCCCCCCGACGTGATGCTGGCGCCGATGGTGCTGGCCCGCCCGGACCGCGCCTGGCGCTACGCCGCGATCTGCACCCTGGCCTCGGTGCTGGGCGGGATTCTCGGCTATGCGATCGGCTTTTTCCTCAAGCCCCTGGGCGTCTGGATGATGACCGTCACCGGTCACGCCGGCGGCATGGCCGAGTTCAAGTGCTGGTACGACCAGTACGGCGTCTGGGTGATCCTGGCCAAGGGCCTGACCCCGATCCCCTACAAGCTGGTGACCATCGCCTCCGGCCTGGCGGCCTTCAGCTTCCCGATGTTCATCCTGGCCTCGACCGCCACCCGGGCCGCTCGCTTCTTCCTGGTCGCCCTGGTGGTCAAGAAATTCGGCCCCGCCATGCTGCCGATCATCGAGAAGCGCCTGGCGCTGTTCGCCGGCATCCTCATCGCCCTTCTTGTCATCGGCCTCACGGCCAGCCACTTCTTGGGGGGAAGCAGCGGCGGAGCCTGCGCGGCATGACGATCGACAACACGGCGGAAGTCCAGATGACGGGTCCCTTGGTCCCCAACCGCTCACCGCTGGCCTGGGCCGCCGAGCACTGGCCGGTCCTGGCCTTCGCGGCCTGCGCCTTCATGCTGGGCGCGGCCCACGCCTTCGAGACCTTCGGCAAGCTGGCCCCGTGCCTGCTGTGCCTCAAGCAGCGCGAGGTCTACTGGGTCACCGGGACCGTGGCGCTGGTCGCCGTCGTGCTGTCGCGCACCGCCTGGGCGGCGCGGGTGCGGCGGCCGCTGATCCTGCTGATCGGCGTCGGCTTCCTCTACGGCGCGGGCCTGGCGGCCTATCACGCCGGCGCGGAGTGGAAGTGGTGGCCCGGTCCGGCCGCCTGCGCCGCCGGCGGCGGGGCCTCCGCCGACGACCTGGTCGCCATGCTGAAGGGCGCCAAGATCGCCGCCCCGTCCTGCGACAAGGCCGTCTGGGTGTTCCTGGGCCTGTCGATGGCCGGCTGGAACGCCGTGATCTCCCTGGCCCTGGCCGTGGTCTCGTTCGCCGCGGCGCTGACGAAGCCGAAAGCCGCCTGAGATGAGCCAGCCCGTCCCTCCCCGTCCCGGCCTCGGCGCCCAGAAGGCGCGGCTGGCCGAGATCCTGCGGGTCGACCAGGCCGGCGAACTGGCGGCCGTGCACATCTATCGCGGCCAGCAGGTCGTGATGCGCAACGCCCCGGGGCGCGAGCGCATCGCCGACCAGTTGAAGGACATGGAGGGCCACGAGCAGGTCCACCTCAGCCGTTTCGACCAATTGCTGGGCGAGCGCGGCGTGCGCCCCACCCTGATGTCGCCGGTCTGGCGCGCCGCCGCCTTCGCCCTGGGGGCCGGTACGGCCCTGCTGGGCGAGAAGGCCGCCCACGCCTGCACCGAGGCGGTGGAGACGGTGATCGAGCAGCACTATGCCGGCCAGATCGCCGAGCTGGAGGCCCGCGACCCGGCCCTGGCCGCCGAGCTCACCCAGTTCCGCGACGACGAGCTGGCCCACAAGGCGGTCGCCATCGAGGAAGGCGCCCTGGAGGCGCCGGCCTATCCGCTGCTGGCGGCGGTGATCCGCGCCGGTTGCCGCGCGGCGATCAAGATCAGCGAGAAGATCTGACCGGCGTTCGCTGAAACGCCGCGAAAACCACCCTCCAAACTTCGCCCTTGGCGCGCGGCGCGGCCACGCTTACCCATGTCTCCGGAATTTTTGGGTATCGGGGAGTTTCGCGTGAACATGCATCTTCGTCGGGCCGCGGCCTTTTGCGCCGTCTCGGTCCTGGCCCTGGCCGCCGCCGCCCAGGCCGCGACGCCGGCCAAGCCCGTGAACCCCGTCAAGCCGGCGCCGACCACCGCCCTGACGCTGGGCACCGGCGGCCAGATGCCGGCCGAAGAGGCCGCCGTGACGATCGAGCACGTCGATCTCAAGGTGAAGGTGATCCCCGAGCGCAAGGCGATCGAGGGCGACGCGACCTTGACTCTGCTGGCCAAGAGCGCCCTGCCCCGCATCGTGCTGGACCTGGACCGCGACCTGCCGATCAGCAGCCTGACGGTCGACGGCAAGGCCCTGCCGGCCTCGGCCTGGAGCAACCCCGAAGGCCGCCTGACCATCACCCCGCCGGCCCCGATCGCCGCCGGCGCCCGGACCGTGGTTCAGATCCGCTACGGCGGCGCGCCGCATGTCGCCGAGAAGGCCCCCTGGGATGGCGGCTTCGTCTGGAAGACCGCCCCGACCGGCGAGCCGTGGATCGCCACGGCCGTGCAGGGCGACGGCTGCGACCTGTTCTGGCCCTGTATCGACTTCCCGACCGGCGAGCCCTTGCTGGTCGATTTCTACGTCACCGTCCCCGCCCCGCTGTCGGCCCCGGCTGGCGGCGTGCTGGTCGACATTGTCGAGAAGGACGGCTGGCGCACCTTCCACTGGCGGCAGAAGAGCCCCAACACCTACGCCATAGCCCTCAATGTCGGCCCGTATCTCAAGCTCGAGGACACCTACAAGAGCCGGTTCGGCGATAGTTTTCCGATCGAGTACTGGTATCTGAAGAGCGACGATCCGGCCAAGGCCAAGGCCCTGTTCGCCGAGTTCGCCCCGACGCTGGACTTCTTCGAGGCGATGATCGGACCCTACCCGTTCCGTTCCGAGAAGCTGGGCGTGGTCGAGACCCCGCATCTGGGCATGGAACACCAGACCATGAACGCCTACGGCAACGAGTATGCCAAGGACGTCTATGGCTATGACTGGCTGTTCCAGCACGAACTGTCGCACGAGTGGTTCGGCAACCAGGTGACCAATGTCGACTGGGACGACATGTGGATCCACGAGGGCCTGGGCAGCTACATGCAGCCGCTCTATTCGCAGTGGCTGCACGGCGACATGGAGTACATGGCCCGCCTCAATAGCCAGCGCGGCACCACCCTCAACAAGTTCCCAATCGTCGCCGACCGGGTGATGACCGAGGACGACGTCTACAAGCCGGTCGGAGGCCCCGCCGGCGACATCTACGCCAAGGGTTCCAACATCATGCACACGCTGCGCGCCACGATCGGCGACGAGGCGTTCTTCAAGTCCGTGCGCACCCTGGTCTACGGCCGGCCCGACCCCAAGCCGGGCAATTTCCAGCCGCGCTACGCCACCACCAAGGAATTCATCCGCATCGTCAACGACGTGACGGGCAAGGACTACCAGTGGTTCTTCGACGCCTATTTCTACCAGGCCAAGCTGCCGGAACTGCTGCAGACCCGCGACGGCGACGACCTGATGCTGAGCTGGAAGACGCCCTCGGGCAAGGCCTTCCCGATGCCGGTCGAGGTCAAGGTCGGCGACAAGGTGGTCACCGTCCCGATGGCCGACGGCGCGGGGCGGATCAAGGTGGGCGACGCCGTGCCGGTGATCGTCGACCCGGCCTCCAAGGTCCTGCGCCGCCAGCCGTACCTGGAGGAGTACCAGGCCTGGAAGAAGGCCAAGGACGAGGCTGCCAAGAAGGCTGACGAAGCCAAGAAGGCCGAGGAAGCCAAGCCGGCGAAAGCAAAGCCCTAGGCTCTCGCATCGTCATCCCCCGGCTTGTTGTTCGGGGGATGACGGGAGTGTCGTGGCCTCCAACCCCGGTCATCTTCCGTTGACCCTGTTCCTTCACGGCTTGTAGTCCAAGCTCGCCTAAGGCTTTGCGCTCAACATGAGCAGGAAGCCGATGCTGACGCCCAACCATGTCGTGACCACCGCCCGCGCCGTCCTGGTCGCCGGCGCCCTGACCGCCGCGACGCTGATGCTGGGCCCCTGGCCCGGCCTGGAGGAAGTGTTCGGCCTCAGCGACAAGGCGGCCCACGCCATCGCGTTCGGCGGCCTGTTGGCGGTCTCGTTCCTGGCCTTCCCCCGCATGCGCCGCAACGACCTGGCGATCGCCGCCGTGATGCTGGGCGCCGCCGTGGAGGTGGCCCAGCTGTTCACCGCCGACCGCAGCGCTTCGTTCAGCGACCTCTTCGCCGACGCGGCCGGGGTCGGCGTCGTCTACCTGTGCAGCCAGATCGAAAGCGTGCGGGCCCTGGCGCGCAAGCAAGGCGGAACGACCTTCAGCGACATCGCCGCCCAGGACCGCCGTCGTGGCGTGCGTCGCCTGTCGCCGGTGATCAAGGCGGTGTTCGCCCCGCCGGTCCAGCCGGCGGAAGCCGAACGCCCGGCCAACTTCGCCGGCCGGGCCTCGCGGCATTTCCCCTCGCGCCGGGCCTAGCGTCGCCTCAGAAGCCGAACACCACCGACCAAAGGGCCACATTGGCCACGGTCAGGGCGACCATCAGCCACCGTAGCCGACGTTTGACGCTCAGTTGCTGGCCATGGGTGTGAAGTGTCGGACCGATAAGCACCTAACCCTCCCGCCTTACAGCCCCCTGTCCTTGGGTCTGCTTGGCGGTGAGTCGATGCAAGCTGAGCCAGGGAAGTCATTTCCGGCTCCGCTATACTTTCATTTTTCGCCGAGGACCTTTCCCGGTCGATCCGAGGCGCGAATCAATTCTCGATTCCGCGCGGGATCGCGCGCCTTGGCTCACGCCTCCAGTTCGATATCCCAGTACAGATAGTCCAGCCAGCTGGCGTGCAGATGGCCCGGCGGAAACCGGCGACCACGGTCTTGCAGCTCATGCATGCTGGGCCGCCGCGCCGTGTGGAACGGGTGCATGCCCGCCTCGCGCGGCGTGCGACCGCCCTTGCTGAGATTGCAGGGCGCGCAGGCGGTGACGATGTTCTCCCAGGTGGTGCGGCCGCCGCGCGAGCGGGGGATCACATGGTCGAAGGTCAGGTCGTCGGGCGCGCCGCAATACTGGCAGGAAAAGCCGTCGCGCAGGAACAGGTTGAAGCGCGTGAAGGCTGGCGGACGGTCCTGGGGGACATACTGCTTCAGCGACACCACGCTGGGCAGCTTCATCTCGAAGGACGGCGAATGCACCACGTGGTCGTAGGTCGAGACGACATCGACACGTTCGAGGAACACCGCCTTGATCACCTCCTGCCAGGGCCAGAGGGACAACGGATAGTAGCTCAGGGGCCGATAGTCGGCGTTAAGCACGAGCGCCGGCATGCCGGACGGGGGGCGGGACAGCACCTGCATCAGGGCCTCCCATCGGACCGGTGACGGTCCCTATGAAGCGGATACGCGATCGGACTGAAGACGGGCCTCCTTCCTACGCATTCTCAGGAATCGCCATTCACTCCCGAACGCAAGGAAAGGATGATCCAACTCGGCGACAGAACCAAGACATGGTTGCGCCGGTCTGGCGACGAATTCACGCTTGGCTGATTTCCACGATCTCGACCTCGCCGCCGGCCACCATCGCTGTCTCGCCCACCCCTTTGCCGAGCAGCGCCCGGGCCACCGGCGAGACGTAAGACACCGAGCCCAGGGTCGGGTCGGCCTCGTCCTCGCCGACGATGCGGAAGGTCTGGCGACGGCCGTCCTCGCGGTCGAAGGTCACCGTCCCGCCGAACTGCACCACGTCCAGGGCGGGATCGACCTCGCGCAGCTGGGCGCTGGCCCGGCGGGCGGAATAGTAGCGCAGGTCGCGGGTGGCGCGGGCCATGGCGGTGCGGTCCTGGGCCACGTCGCCGCCGGCCTGGGCGGCGCTGTAGGCGGCGCGGGCGGCGGCCAGCCCCTCTTCCAGCCGCGCCAGCCCTCGCGGCGTCACCAGGTTGGGGTGCGGCGAGATCGGACGGTCGAGCAGGTCGGCGGCAAAGGCCTCGCTGTCGCCTTCCTTGGTGAAGGCGACGCTCATCGGCCGATCGCTGGAACGGAGGAACTCAAGGTCATCTCTGGGAAATCCGGCCCGCGACGGGATGTTCCGCGACAGGAGCATCTGACCTAATCGCGTGGGCCGACGCGATCAAGGCCGCGATCCGACATGCAAAAGCCGCCGGCGGGTAAGCGCGGGCGGCTTCGAACAACAGACGTCTGAACAATGGCCGGCGATGGTGTCGGCGGGACAGCGGGGGGATCCGCCGGTCCCGTCGGCCACGAACGCGAACGGACTAGATCGCCACGCCGATCAGGGCGGCGGCGACGCCGATGGCGGCGGTCAGGAAGAAGCCGACAGCCATGCGGTCGAGAACTGTTTCGAAGGCGAAGAGGGTATTGGTCATCACACACATCCTTGAGTTGGAACACTTGAGTTTCAGGCGGGCGCGGTGATCGAGAGAGCCGCCCCGGTCCGATCTGGACAGTGCTTAGATAGCATCAATCTAAACGATGTCAAGATAATCTTTACAGCGTTTGGATGGATTTTAGGAACGGAAGGAGTTACAGTGCCCGCGATGACACAGCCCGCCACAGCCGACACCCGCCCCTACCATCATGGCGACCTCAGCCGCGCCCTGGTCGAGGCCGCTCGCCGGATTCTGGAAACCGAGGGCCCGGCCGCCCTTTCGCTGCGGGCCGTGGCGCGCGAGGCCGGGGTCAGCCCCGCCGCGCCCTATCACCACTTCAAGGACAAGAGCGAACTGCTGGAGGCCGTCGCCCACGAGGGCTGGATGGCGCTGGACGTCGCCCTGACCGCGGCCCGCGCCAAGGCCAGCGACAGCAACGAGCGCATGACCAGCCTGGGCGTGGCCTATGTCTGCTTCGCCCGCGACAATCCCGCCCTCTACCGGGTGATGTACGACCGCTCGCGCGACAAGGACTCCCTCCCCGACCAGATGAAGGAGGAAGGCGCCTACTGCCAGGTGCGCAACACCATCGACGAGCGAACCGGCGGCGGGGTCTCGCCGATCGACCTGGAACTGGCCACCATCGCCGCCTGGTGCGCCGGCCACGGCCTGGCCGAGATGATCGGCTTCAAGCAATTCGCCCCGCTGAAGGAGGCGCTGGGCGGCGAGGAGGCCTTCCTGCGCGCCGTGTTCGAACATCTGGGCATGTTCGCCAAGCTCGACCAGGGCTGATCCCCGCTTGCGCTTCGCCACCCGCTTCGCGCCCTCGCCGACCGGCTTCCTGCATCGCGGCCACGCCTTCTCGGCCCTGACCGCCTTCGACGCGGCCCGGGCGGCGAAGGGCCGCTTCGTGCTGCGCATCGAGGACATCGACGCCACCCGCAGCCGCCCCGAATACGAGGCCGCGATCCTCGAGGACCTGGCCTGGCTGGGGCTGGACTGGGAGACGCCCGTCCGCCGCCAGTCGCGGCACCTGGCCGACTACCACCACGCCATCGACGCCCTGCGCGCCAAGGGGCTGGTCTATCGCTGTTTCCGCACCCGCAAGGAACTGGACATCGGCCGCGCGCCGCATGAACCGGCGACGCCCTTCACCGGCGCGCCCCTGCGTCCCGACGAGGAGGCCGCCCGGCTGGATCGCGGCGAGGCCTTCGCCTGGCGGCTGTCGCTGGACGCGGCCCGACGGGCCCTGGGCGGGTTCGAAGCCCTGGCCTTCGTCGAGGACGGCGCGGGCCCGCACGGCGAGAGCGGCCTGATCCAGGCGCGCCCCGAGCTGGCCGGCGACATCGTCCTGGCCCGCAAGGACGTCGGGGTCGCCTATCACCTGGCCGTGGTCCTGGACGACGCCCTGCAGGGGATCACCCATGTGATCCGCGGTCACGACCTGTTCGAGGCCGCCCACATCCAGCGCCTGCTGCAGGCCCTGCTCGACCTGCCGACCCCGACCTATCGCCACCACCGCCTGCTGACCGGCCCCGACGGCAAGCGCTACGCCAAGCGCGACAAGGCCCAGACCCTTCGCGAGCTGCGCGCGGCGGGGGTGACGCCGCGGGCGCTGCGGGCGGAGATGGGGCTTCCGCCGCCCGAACCGCGCTAGGCTCCGCCCGCCTGCTCCACCAGCCGCCCCATCGCTTGCAGATAGGCCCCGAAGGCCGCGCGCCCGGCCTCGGTCAGGCGCACGCGGGTCAGGGGCTTGCGGCCGACGAAGCTCTTGTCGATCGCGACGTAGCCCGCGTCCTCCAGCTTGCGCAGGTGGACAGACAGGTTGCCCTGCGTCACCTCCAGCAGGTCCTTCAGCTCGGTGAAGTCCGCCACCTCGGCGCTGGCCAGGTAGGCGACGATCCCCAGCCGCACCCGGCCGTGGATGACGTCGTCCAATCCGCTTATGTCGAACTTGCCGCTCACGATCGTCTCAGGCCGGCCGGACCGCTTGGCGCATGGCCTGACGCATCATCACGTAGCCCGGGACCATCATCCAGGCGAACAGGCCCAGGCCGGCGATCAGCAGATAGAGGTCCGCGCGGTTGATCAGCATGCCCAGGGCGACGCCCGACATAATCCAGCCCGCGGCCACCAGCGCCATCCACATCCGCTTGCGCAGCACGAAAATGACGTACCAGACCGCGCCCTGGAGCACGAACACCACGGCGGGATGGAACAGCCAGTAGCGGAAGTCGTGGTTGCGGGCGGCGGCCGAGGCGAAGATCAGGATCAGCGCCAGGTTGGCGATCCCGGCGCCCGTGAAGGCGGCGTTGACCGCGCGGTTGGTGACGCCGCCCGACGACCGCTTGCGTTCAATGACGATCACCACGGTCATCATGATCACGAAGATCACGGTCGGCAGCCAGGCCAGGACCTGGTTTCCCACCGCCCCCAGGCGGATCAGGCCGATCTCCTGGCCGTAGTACACTAGGCATTGCAGGCCGTAGATCAAGCCCGCTCCGCTGTAGAGCGCGCCGCCCGCCACGCCCAGCCCGGCCCCGCCGGACCCCTCGACAATGGTCCGCAGGAACGCCAGGTCGTCCTGGGCCGACTTGATCTTGTCGTTCATGGGCAAGGCCCCCTTCAGCGCCGCATCATGGCCGGTCACAGGATTCGCCCCAACAGCGGCATGCGGCGCAGCACTATCGTCGTCAGCCAGCTGAGGACCACAGCGCCGCCGAACACCGCCAGCCCCTTGGCCAGCCCGCCCCAGGCCTGCGGCAGCAGCAGCCAGCCCAGCCAGGCGGTGAAGACGTAATGGGTCAGATACATGCCGTAGGCGTTGGCCTGCAGGCTGCGCCCCACCGGACCGATCTGGCGGACGAAGCGCAGGAACACCGCCAGGACCGCGAACGACAGGCTGGCGCAGGCGATGACGAAGGCCAGGCCGCCGACCAGGTCCAGCACCAGCCTGGGCGGCGGGTTGGGCGAGAAGGCGATCATGAAGACGGCGACCGCCGCGATCACCGCCGGGACCGGCAGGACCTGCCAGGCCCACCAGCGCCGAGGCAGCGCGCCTCGCGGGTCGGTCAGGCCCTGGCCCACGCCCGCCGCCCCGAACGCCAGGCCGGCCAGGAAATAGACCAGGTAGTGGCCCGTCCGACCGGTCTGGACCAGGAACGGCCCCTCCATCGTCCAGTGGCCGAAGGGCAGGACCATGTTCAGGGGGACATAGGCCAGGGCGCTGGCCGCGACCAGCAGCAGGAAGGCGCGCCCCGGCCGCCGGGCGGCGCCTTGCGTCCAACGGCCAAGCGTCGGGATCAGGCGGGGAAACAGGCCGTCCAGCGCCGCGGCGATGGCGCCGAAGGCCAGCAGCACCCACAGGAACCAGGCCGGACCGCTGGGCCAGAACGGCAGGCTGGTCCAGGCGTCGGCGTAGGCGGCCAACGACGGCGCGCCGCCCGACTGCAGCCAGGCGGGATAGTAGGCCAGCGGCGCCAGCAGCCCCGCCCCGATCACGAACGGCGCGCCCAGCCGCAAGGCCCGGCTCTTCAGGAACCCGCCCGCGCCCCTGGCCCGCAGGCTTTCGGCGACGAACAGGCCCGAGACCAGGAACATCAGCGACATGAAGAAGATGTCGTTGACCAGGGTCAGCAGGCCGAAGCCGCCGAACTTCTGCGGGTCCACGACCGGGAAGGCGGTCCACAGGATCGGCGGGGCCGCGAAGGCTTTCGGAGGCGGCGCGAACGGGTGATAGGTCAGCACCGCGTGATGGGCGATGACCAGCAGGGTCAGAAAGGCGCGCACGGCGCCGATCGGCGCGTTGCGCGCCGAGTCTCCGGACGCGGTGGTTTCGAGCGGTTTGAGAGGCGCGTGCATGGCCGAGCTCCGTTGCGATGGCCAAACCATGTATCAACTAGTTTGTTTTGTAAACTTGTTGATTGAACATCGATCGATGAAGCGATGCATGGCCGCGGCGGCGGCGTTGCCTCCCCGTTCTCCGCCACCTAGGGTCAAGCTTGGAAAGCCGATGCGGGGAAACGGGTCGTTGGGGGAGATACTCAAGGAACCGGACGCCCCCTGGATCGCCTTCCTCAAGGGCGCGGGCTGGGCGGCCGCGGCGACCGGCCTGCCCATCTTTCTCCGCGTCCTGTTCTTGCCCCGAGAGGGAAGCGACGGCTTCTGGATGCGGTTTTGGATCTGCGGCGCGATCGTCGGGGTCATTTGCCTGGTGTCGGGGACGGCCCGCGCGATCTGGGCGCTCATTCAGCGCCGAGCCTATGATCGCGTGGCCAGCGGTCCCTTCCACTGAGGCGCATGCCTTGGACGCCAAGGCCGCCCTTGCCCCCTCTTCGTCGCCATGCTCACTGCGATGCCTCAGCACCGTGGGACTCACATGCGCAAGATGATCTGGGGCGCCGCCCTTTCCGGCGCCGTCGTCGCCCTCGCCCTGGCCGGGACCGCCCACGCCGCCGCGCCGAAGTTCCTGCCCGGCGCCTGCGCCGGCGACTACACCGGCGTCGCCAACCGGATTGAATGCGGGACCCTGGTGGTCGACGAGACGCGCGGCGGCCCCGGCGTGCGCCGCGTCGCCCTCCCCGTCGCCATCGTCAGGGCCAGCGCGCCCAAGGCGGGCGCCGTGCCGGTCATCTATCTGCACGGCGGCCCCGGCGGCGGCACGGCCGAGCGCGTCGCCCGCCAACTGCGCGGCGCGGCCGGACGCGAACTGATCGCCGTCGACCAGGACTGGATTTTCTTCGACCAGCGCGGCGGCGGCCTGTCCCAACCCTCGCTCGACTGCGGCGAAGTCGCCCTGAACGACGCCGGCCCGCTGAACGACGCCGCCGCCCAGGAACTGGTCGCCTGTTCCCAGCGGCTCCAGGCCTCGGGCGTGGACCTGTCGCGCTACAACGCCGAGGAGGTGGTCAAGGATATCCAGGACCTGCGCCAGACCCTGGGCCTCAAGCAGGTCGACCTGCTGGGCGTCTCCTACGGCACCCGCATCGCCCTGGCGGTCGTCAAGCACGACCCGCGCGGCGTACGGGCCGTGGTGCTGGACTCGCCCTGGACGCCGGAGGCCAAATGGGCCGAGGGCGGGCCGGAGATGGTGTCCGACGCGGTGAAGGAGATCTTCAAGCGCTGCGCCGCCGACGCCGCCTGCGCCGCCAAGTATCCCCATCCCGGCGCCGACCTGGACGCCGTCGCCAACCGCCTGCTGGCCGGTCCCCAGACCATCGGCGGCCGCGTCTACGCCGCCGGCGACCTGGGCGGCTACCTGATGGACGCGGCCTATAGCGGCCCCGACGCCCGCGCACTGCCCGCCACGGTCGCCAAGTTCGCGGCCGGCGACATGACCGCCCTGGCCGAGCAGATGGAGGGGCGCAGCGGCTACGCCGAGGCCCAGCACCTGACCCACCTGTGCAAGGAGGAGTTCCCCTTCGAGAGCGAGGCCAAGATGCGCCAGGGCGCCCAGCGCGACCCGGTCTCTCGCCTGCTGGAAGCCTCGATGGGTCGCTATTTCGCGGTCTGCAAGGCCTATCCCGTCGGCGCGCCCGACCCCGTCGAGGCCCAGCCGGTCAGCAGCGCCCTGCCGACCCTGTTCCTGGCCGCCGAGATCGATCCGGGCTGCCCCCCGGCCGTGGCCAAGGCGGCCGTCGGCCGCTTCTCCAAGGGCCAGCTGTCGATCATTCCCAACACCACCCACGGCGTGTCGCGGGGCAGCGCCTGCGCCCGCAAGATGATCCGCGCCTTCCTGGCCGACCCCAACGCCCCGATCGACCAGAGCTGCCTGCATCCGGAACATGATCGGTTCGTGTTCGACCTGGACTAGGGGTGCGGACGGGGACAGGCCCATGGGCCTGTCCCCGCTCTACGGTCACTCCTCCGCCACCCAATACCGATACCCGTAGGCCGGCAGGAAACCCAGGTCGCTGTAGAGCGCGATGGCCGGGGCGTTGTCGGCCTCGACCTGGAGATAGGCCCACCGCGCGCCCAGGACCGAGGCTTCGTGCAGCAAGGTCGCCAGGATCCGCCGCGCCAGCCCCCGGCGGCGATGGTCCGGCAAGGTCCGCATGCCGAAGATCCCGACCCATTCGCCGTCGATGGCGCTGGCGCCCAGGGCCGCGGTCTCGCCGTCGAGGTCCAGGCGGGCGAAGCGGGCCGGCGCCGGGATGCGCGCCAGGGCGTCCAACCGTTCACGGGCGTCGGCGGCGTTGCCGGCCGCGCTGGCGGCGAACACCGCCTCGAAGGCCGGATCGGGCCGGTCGGACAGGGTCGCGGCGGCCGGCGCGCCGCCGATCACCTCCCCGACCATCACCAGCGTAT
>NZ_AKKF01000072.1 GCF_000281955.1 Caulobacter sp. AP07
CGCGTCTCGCGGATCGCCCCCAGCCAGCGCAGGCGCGGCCCACCGGCGGCCATGTAGTTCTCGGGATGGACCTCGAACCACAGCCCATCGGCCGCGGCGGCCAGCGCCTGCGCGTAGTGCTGCGATTTCAGGCCGAGGCCGGCGGTGGGGAGCATGGTTTGATCCAGCAACAAAGCTTGTCATCCCGGACGAAGCGAAGCGCAGATCCGGGACCGCCGGAAACGCATGCGCTCTGGGTCGGTCCCGAATCTTCGCGCTTCGCGCTCGTCCGGGATGACGGCGTCGGTTAGGCCTTCGGGGTCAGCGAGCCCGTGCCGTTCGGGGTCTTGAGGGTGACGCAGGTCCCCTTGGCGACCTTCTTCCAGGCGTCGCCCTGATAGTCGGCCTTCGAGGTGCCCGCGCAGCTGGTGCCGGCTCCGGCCTTGCAGTCGTTCTGACCGGCCTTGGCGACGCCGTAGCACTTTTCGGTCTCGGCCTTGGCGGGCTTCATGTCGTCGCGGGCCATGGCGGCGCCGGCGCTCAGGGCGAACACGGCGGCGAGGGCGAGGGCGGGAGCGTTCACGTTGCGGCTCATGGGGGACGTTTCCTTCGTCTGTGGCTTGACCGGCCCGGCGCCGGTCGTCGGCCCGTTCTGCGTGGTCATCAGCAGGTACGGACGCGGCGAAACGAAGGTTACATCGTTGGGCGAACAAAATTCGCGGATGGTCGCAACCCGGTTTCCGCCCGGGGCGACGCCGTGTAACCATTCCGCCGTCTCGCGCGAACAAGGGGGAGGCGTGACGGAAACCGAAGCCCGCCTCAAGGCGCTGATGCTGCTGGGCCTGGACGGCGACGCTCCGGCCTATCGGTTGTTGCTGTCGCTGCTGGGCGGCCGTCTGCGCGCCTATTTCGAGCGCCGCATGCGCGACGCCCCCGGCGATGTGGAGGACCTGGTGCAAGAGACCCTGATGGCGGTGCATACGCGGCGCGCGACCTATGATCGCGCCCAGCCGTTCACCCCCTGGGCCTTCGCCCTGGCGCGCTACAAGCTGATCGACCACTGGCGCCGTCGCAAGATCCGCGTGACCGTGCCGATCGACGACTATGTGGAAGTGCTCGCCGCCTACGCCCCGGAGCCGGGCTCGGCCATGGACCTGGAGCGCGCCCTGGACACCTTGCCCCAGCGCCAGCGCGACCTGGTGCGCGGCGTCAAGATCGAAGGCCTCAGCCTGGCCCAGGCCGGCGCGCGGGCCGGCGTCTCGGAAGGCGCGGCCAAGGTCGCCCTGCATCGGGCCTTGAAGGCCCTCGGCGAAAGGATGCGTGGTCGTGCGGACGGATGATCTGATCGATCAACTGGCGACCGACCCGCGCCCCATTCGCGAGGGCGCGGTGCAGCGCCGCTTCCTCGGCGTCGCCGTGGCCGGGGCCCTGGCGGCCCTGGTGCTGGTGCTGGTCTGGCTGCACACCCGCCACGACCTGGCCGAGGCGATGACCGGCCGGATGTTCTGGATGAAGGCCACCTACACCGCGCTGCTGGCCCTGGCCGGCTTCTGGGCGCTGGAGCGCCTGGCCCGGCCGGACGGCGCGCCTCGGCGGGCCCTGATCTTCGGAGCGGCGGTGCTGGTGGTGTTCGTCGTCGCCGGCCTGACCCAGGGCCTGCTCAGCACGCCCGAACAGCGGATGATCATGTTGCGCGGCCATTCGTGGACGGTCTGCGCCGGCAACATCCTGACCCTGTCGCTGCCGGGCCTGGCGGCGGCGCTGCTGGTGCTGCGCCGCATGGCCCCGACCCGCCCGGCCCTGACCGGCTTCGCGGCCGGAGCCTTCGCCGGCGGGGTGGCGGCCACGATCTATGGCCTGCACTGCGCCGAGAGCACCATGGTGTTCGTGGGGGTCTGGTACACGCTCGGCGTGCTGGTCGTCGGGGCGCTGGGGGCGCTGATCGGGCGCTGGGCGCTGCGGTGGTGAGCCACTTGCCCCCACCTGGCGGCTACGCCGCCTGTCCGCCCCCATAGGGGGCGGAGCCTGGAGCGCGAGGCTCTTCCCCCTATGGGGGAGGAGCGCCGAAGGCGCGGAGGGGGCAAGTGATCGCCCCCTCGACCTCTTGAGTTAGTCCTTCGCCCGTTCCTGGTACGAGCCGTCTTCCGTCAGGATGATCACCCGGGTGCCGGCGGCGATGTACGGCGGCACCATGGTGCGCACGCCGTTGCTGAGGATCGCAGGCTTGTACGACGACGACGCCGTCTGGCCCTTCACCGAGGGTTCGGTCTCGACGATTTCCAGGGTCACGGTGCGCGGCAGTTCCAGCGCGATCGGCAGGTCGTTATGGGTCGACAGCTGGACGACCATGCCTTCCTGCAGATAGGCGCCCAGGTCACCGATCACCTCGGGGGTGGCCACGAGCTGGTCGTAGCTTTCCGGGTTCATGAAGTGGTAGCCCTCGCCGTCCTGGTACAGGAAGGTGTGGTCGCGCTGGTCGACGAAGGCGCGCTCGACCGTCTCGGTCGTGCGGTAGCGTTCCGACACCTTCACGCCGTCCGAGATGCGGCGCATGTTCAGCTGGGTGACGGGCGTGCCCTTGCCCGGGTGGATGTTTTCGACGTTGAGGACCACGTAGAGCTTGCCGTCCATATCGACGACGAAACCCTTCCGGAGCGAGCTGGCGGCGACTTTCACGTATTCTGTCCTTGGTCCCGCGGCGGCCCGGGGCCGCGCGATTTGCGTTGGATATCGCCCTCCTATAGCGATCCGCACCAAGATAACCACCCCCGTCCCAGGGACTTCTCCGTGCAAGCAGCCTCTCCGTCGCCCTGGTGGCGACCCGAAAGCCATAGCGACCGGCGGCCGTTCCTGCTGGCCCGCAACCGGATCAAGGCCGCGTTCCGGGCCTGGTTCGAAGGGCAGGACTTCCTAGAGGTCGAGACCGCCGCCCTGCAGGTCTCGCCCGGCAACGAGGCCCACCTGCACGCCTTCGCCACCCAGGCCCTGACGATCTCGGGCGAGGCCGCGCCGCTTTACCTGCACACCTCGCCGGAATTCTCCTGCAAGAAGCTGCTGGCGGCGGGCGAGCGGCGGATCTTCGATTTCGGCAAGGTCTGGCGCAACCGCGAGCGCGGGGCGCTGCATCATCCGGAGTTCACCATGCTGGAATGGTACCGGGTCGACGCGCCCTACCAGACCCTGATGGACGACTGCGCGGCGCTGCTGGCCCTGGCGGCCGAGACGGCGGGCACGCGGGAGTTCCGCTTTCGCGACCACGTCTGCGACCCGTTCGCCGCGCCCGAGCGGGTGACGGTGGCGGAGGCCTTCGATCGTCACGCGAGCATCGACCTCCTGGCCTCGATTTCCGCTGATGGAGCCGTCGATCGCGACGCCCTGGCCGCTTCGGCGCGGGCCGTCGGGATCCGCGTCGCCGACGACGATACCTGGGCCGACGTGTTCAGCCGGGTGATCGTCGAGAAGGTCGAGCCGAACCTGGGGATCGGCCGCGCCACCATCCTCTGCGAATATCCGGTCGCCGAGGCCGCTTTGGCCCGGCCCAAGCCCGGCGATCCGCGCGTCGCCGAGCGGTTCGAGCTCTATGCCTGCGGGGTCGAGCTGGCCAACGCCTTCGGCGAACTCACCGACGCCGCCGAGCAGCGCCGCCGCTTCGAGGCCGAGATGGACGAGAAGGCCCGGGTCCATGGCGAGCGCTACCCGCTGGACGAGGACTTCCTGGCGGCGCTGGCGATCATGCCGCAGGCCTCGGGCTCGGCGCTGGGGTTCGACCGGCTGGTGATGCTGGCGGCGGGCGCGTCGCGGGTGGACCAGGTGATGTGGACGCCGGTGGCGGGTTAGCCCCGCGCCCGCACCAGCCAGCAGGCGGCGGTGAAGCGCGCCACGCCGTCGGCCAGGAAGGGCTCGAAGCCCCGCTGCACGGCGGCGATCACCGCGCGGCGGCGATCCGCCTCCAGGCCCGGCAGCACCAGGCTCACCGGCCCCATGCGGGTCAGGTAGGTTTCCAGGTCGTCCGCCGACAGCGCGCAGGCGACGTCAAGCGGCTGGAGGTCGACGTCCCGCCACCCGGCCGCCGACAGTACCCCGCCGACGCGGTCGGGATCGGCGAAGGCGAACTGGCCGGGCGCGTTCGGGGCGCGCGGCGGCTGTTCGGGCAGCAGCGGGGCGGCCGCCCGTTCCGCCGTGGTCATGAACGGGTTCTCTTCGATCCCGCGCCAGGCGATGCAGGCCAGGCTCGCCTCTGGACGCGTGGCGCGCCGCAGGTTGGCGAAGGCCGCGACCGGGTCGTCGAAGAACATCACCCCGAACCGCGAGATCACCATGTCGAACGTCGCGGGCTGGAAATCGCACCGTTGGGCGTCGGCGACGACGAAGTCGGTGTTCGAGGCGCCCATGTCGGCTGCGCGCCGCCGCGCCAGCGCGATCAGCGGCGCGGACAGATCGATCCCGGTGCAGCGGCCTTCCCGGCCGAGGCCTCGCGCCACGGCGAAGGTCGTCGCGCCGGCGCCGCAGCCCACGTCGAGCACCTCGCGCGCGCCCTCTTGCCGGGCCGCGTCGAGCAGCGTCCGTTCGAAGGGTTCGAACAGGCGATCGAGCATCGCGTTCTGCTCGACCCAGTTCTGGCCGGCCAGGCCGTTCCAGAGCTCGGCCTGAGCCTGGTTGGCCTCGATCTTCGACTGCGTCACACGATCCTCCTTGCTTTCAACGTGGGCTATGGACGAGGCTACGACTTCAAGCCGACTTGAGGTCAATGGTGAAACTTCTCGACATCGCGGAGGTGGCGCACAGTACCGGAATGGCCGCCTCCCGGCTGCGTTTCTACGAAGAAAAGGGCCTGATCGGTTCGATCGGTCGACGGGGGCTCAAGCGGCTCTTCGAGGCCAGCGTGCTCGAGCGCCTGTCGCTGATCGCCCTGGCCCAGACGGCGGGGTTCTCGCTCGACGAGATCGCCGGCATGTTCGACGAGACGGGGCGGCCGCGCCTGGACCGCGTCCAGCTCTCGGCCAAGGCCGACGACCTGGACCAGACGATCCGCCGCCTGGGCGCGCTGCGCGACGGCCTGCGCCACGCCGCCGCCTGTCCCGCGCCCAGCCATATGGAGTGCCCGACCTTCCGGAGGCTGCTGAAGGGCGCGGCCGAAAGCCGGCGGCGCAGGTGGGTCGAGGACCTCGGCTAGGCCGCCGCATTGCTCCGGGCGTCCTAATCCGCCATATCCCGCGCCTCATGACCGTCGCCCGCACCCTCCGCAGCGCCACCGCCCTGGTCCATGCCGGCCTGATCGCTCCCGAGCGGCTGCCGGCCCTGGAGCGGGTCGCGGCGCGCTATGCGGTGGCGATCACCCCGGAGATGGCCGAGCTGATCGACCCGGCCAACGCCGACGATCCCATCGCCCGCCAGTTCCTGCCGCACGAGGCCGAACTGACCCAGACCGCCGTCGAGACCGGCGATCCGATCGGCGACCTGACCCACAGCCCGGTCGAGGGCGTGGTCCACCGCTATCCCGACCGCGTGCTGCTCAAGCCCACCCACACCTGCGCGGTCTATTGCCGGTTCTGCTTTCGCCGCGAGATGGTCGGGCCCGAGGGCCTGGCGAACCTGACGCCGGCCCAGCTGGACGCGGCCTTCGCCTATGTCGCTTCGCATCCCGAGATCTGGGAGGTGATCGTCACCGGCGGCGACCCGCTGGTGCTGTCGCCGCGCCGGCTGCGCGACCTCGCCGAGCGCCTGGCGGCCATCGACCACGTCAAGGTCGTGCGCTTCCACACCCGCGTGCCGGTGGTCGATCCGGGCGCGGTCACCGACGAGATGGTCGCGGCGCTGAAGGTCCCGGGCAAGGCGGTCTATGTCGCCCTGCACGCCAACCACGCCCGCGAACTGACCCCGGCGGCGCGGGCGGCCTGCGCCCGGATCATCGACGCCGGGATTCCGATGCTCAGCCAGACGGTGCTGCTGCGCGGCGTCAACGACGACCCCGACGCGCTGGGCGGCCTGATGCGGGCCTTCGTCGAGACCCGCATCCGTCCCTACTACCTGCACCACGGCGACCATGCGCCGGGCACCGGCCACCTGCGGACCACGGTGGACGAGGGCCGGGCCCTGATGCGCGCCATCCGCGGCCGGTTCTCGGGCCTGTGCCAGCCGACCTACGTGCTCGACATTCCCGACGGCCACGGCAAGGTTCCGATCGGTCCGGACTATCTGGCCTCGGCCGGCGAGGTCGAGGACCCCAACGGCGGGGCCCACGCCTATCCGCCGGTGGCGAAGCCCTAGACCCCCGGTCTCACCTCTCCGCCGAGCGCTGTACGATCGCGCCGGCGAAATCGATGACGCACATGGCGCCATAGGCGCCGTGCGGGCCACAGGCGACGCCCGCCGACCGGTAGCCCTGGGTGAAGATGTTGCGGCGGTGGCCCCGGCCCGCGACCCCCGTGTCGATGATCAGCTGGCGCACGACGGCGCGCGGCTCGTCATAGCCGTAGGAGATGTTCTCCGCCGAGATCCCCGCCCAGACGCCGTGGTTGCGCAGGCGTTGACCCAGCGATCCCGCCGGTCCGTGGCCGACGCCGCCGCGCCGCGCCTGGGTCGCGGCATGCTCGCGCGCCGCCGCCGCGATCCGGGTGTCGCGCGCCAGCGGCGGCAGCGCCGGCTG
>NZ_AKKF01000073.1 GCF_000281955.1 Caulobacter sp. AP07
GACGCTGATTTTTCTTCAGGGCATTGAAAAGGTTTGGGTTTTTCCCGCCGCTGACGGGGATGGACGCGGCTGGATCCCCGCCGGGGACATGCTCTCACGGCAAGGCCTTCGAAATCGTGCCAGGGCGCCAGGGTGAGTGCGTGTCCCCACCGTCGCCCCGAGCCCCTCCGGCAAGCCCCGTGGACGACTTGGGGGACACGCACTCACCTCGACCGCTCGGCAATCCGGCCGACGTTCCGTCGTGAGGGCATGTCCCCGGCTCCGCGCGCGCCCAAACACCCGCCCCGCGTCCGAGGCGGATGGCGGTTCGACAAGCAGACCTTTCGAACGTCGGCTATGGGGGTGAGCGGGCATCGCCCCGCTATCCTCACCCCGTCACGGACTCAGCCAGAATCATGCGTATCGCCGCCGCCCAGACGCCAGAGTTTCGCGAGGACGTGCCCGGCGCGCTTGGCTATCTGGCGGGGGTGATGGAGCAGGCGCGCTTCGAAGGCGCCTCGCTGCTATGCCTGCCCGAAGGCTTTCTCCAAGGCTATCTGACTGACAGCGAAGTGGCCCGCCGGAACGCGCTTGACCTGCGCTCACAGCAGTTCGTGAACCTCCTCGATCAACTGCCTGAGCGCGCGCCGACGACCGTCGTCGGCCTCATCGAGGCGGAAGGCGACGACCTCTACAATACGGCCGTGGTCATCTTTCGCCGGTCCGTGGTGGGCCGCTATCGCAAGCGGCGTTTGCTGGGCGGAGAACGTTGCTTTCGACCTGGGGATGAGGCGCCGACCTTCGACGTCGAAGGCCTGCGCTTCGGCGTCAACATCTGCTTCGACACCAACTTCGCCGACGCCGCACTGAGCGTGGCGCAGCAGGGAGCCTCACTGCTCCTTTGTCCCGCCAACAACATGATGCCGCGACAGGCGGCGATCGAATGGAAGGACAAACACAACGCGGTGCGCGGAGAGCGATGTCGCGAGACCGGCCTCTGGTTGATGTCCTCGGACGTGACGGGCGCGCGGGACGGGTGCGTTGCGTGGGGCCCGACCGCGATCATAAACCCCGCTGGCGAGGTCGTCGCACAACTGCCTCTCGATGCGCCTGGCTTGCTCGTCTTCGATATGCCTTGAGCGCCACGGTCATATGAGGTCCGCTACGGTCGATCCTCAGTCACACCGGGAAAGGGCCGGCGCATGATCACCGTTTGGGGCGGACAGACCTCGCGATCGATCCGGGTCGTATGGGTGCTGGAGGAGATGGGCCTTCCCTACCGCGTGCGGCAGGTGGACATGCTGGCCGCCGAGCAGGACCCCGAGTTCCTGGCGGTCAACCCCGCCGACTACATCCCGGCGATCCAGGACGGCGACGTCGTCATGGTCGAGTCGATCGCGATCATGGAGTACCTGATGGCCCGCTACGGGCCGATGCCGCTGGCGCCCGCGCCGCAGGATCCGACCTTCCCCGCCTACCAGCAATTTCTGCACCTGGGCGAAGCCGGCCTCGCGACCCTGATGATGCCCGTCGTCGTCAGCCGCTTCATCGCGCCCGACGCCGAGCGGGAGAACTGGGGCGCGACCTGGTGTCTGCGGTCGTTCCAGAAGCGGCTGAAGCTTGTCAGCCAACGGCTTGCCGACTCGCCCTACCTTGCCGGCGAGGCTTTCACGGCCGCCGACATCTCGGTGACCTACGCCCTGAACCTGGGCCAACGGAACTGCGGGATCACCCTCGGCGACGCCGAACAGGCCTACCTCGCCCGCACCACCGGCCGCGACGCCTACAGGCGCGCCATGGAGCGTTCGCACGAAGGGGTGAACACCTGATCGCCGTCTCCCCCGCGCATCGAGACACGAGAGGTCAGCGCTCAACGACCGCAAGGGGTCGAAGATGGCCCTTGTTCGATCGCAGAGCGTCGCGCCGCAACGGATGGTCCCTTCGAGTAACGAACGTTCGTCGCCCGCCCACCCCCCGGGGACTCCCCAACGCCGCCGGCCCCTCTATAACAGCGGCGCTCAACAGGAGACCCGCCGATGGCCGAATACCAGACCCTGATCGTCGAGACCCCCGAGGCCGCGCCCGGCGTCACCCTGATCCGCCTGAACCGGCCCGAGGCCCTCAACGCCCTCAACACCGCCCTGCTGGCCGACCTGGCCCTGGCCCTGGCGGCGGCCCAGGCCGACGACGCGGTGGGCTGCATCGTCGTCACCGGCTCGGCCAAGGCCTTCGCGGCCGGGGCCGACATCAAGGAGATGTCGGACAAGTCCTACGCCCAGATGTTCAAGGACGACTTCTTCGCCGCCGGGGCCCGGGCCATCGAGGGGACCCGCAAGCCGATCATCGCCGCGGTGGCGGGCTACGCCCTGGGCGGCGGCTGCGAGCTGGCGATGATGTGCGACTTCATCCTGGCCGCCGACACCGCCAAGTTCGGCCAGCCCGAGATCAACCTCGGCGTCGCGCCCGGGATCGGCGGCACCCAGCGCCTGACCCGCCTGGTCGGCAAGTCCAAGGCCATGGACATGATCCTGACCGGCCGGATGATGGGCGCCGAGGAGGCCGAGCGGGCCGGCCTGGTGTCGCGGATCTTCCCGGCCGACACGCTGGTGGACGAGGCCCTGGCCGTCGCCGCCAGGATCGCCGCCCAGTCGCCCCTGGCCACGGCGATGAACAAGGAACTGGTCAACGCCGCCTATGAGACGACGCTGAGCACCGGCGTGGCCCTGGAGCGGCGCCTGTTCCATTCGTTGTTCGCCTTCGACGACCAGAAGGAAGGCATGGCGGCCTTCGTCGAGAAGCGGAAGCCGGCGTTCAAGGGGACGTGAACGCCCGTTTGATCCGGGCGGAAGATTCTAGGGCCTGGATGGATTGACCCAAAGGGCCCCTTCCCGTATATCCGCGCGCTCTTGATTTCTCCTGCTTCGCGGCTGCCCGCGCGGCTGTCCGTTTGAAGGTCCGAACTATGGCCAATAATCCCGGCGCCAAGAAAGCGATCCGCAAGATCGCTCGTCGCACCGAAGTGAACACCGCTCGTCGCTCGCGCGTCCGCACCTTCCTGCGCAAGTTCGAAGACGCCCTGGCCGCCGGCGACGCCGCCGTCGCCAAGGCCGCTTTCATCGAAGCGCAGTCCGAACTGATGCGCGCCGTGTCCAAGGGCGTCGTCCACCCCAACACCGGCTCGCGCAAGGTTTCGCGCCTGGCGGCTCGCCTGAAGAAGCTTGATCAGGCCGCGGCCTAATCCAGTTTCCGACCGAACGTCGTTCGGTCAGCGAAATCAAAGACTTAGAGAAGCCGATCGAGGAAACTCGGTCGGCTTTTTCTATGCAAAATCCACAACCCTCGGATTGTCCGCGAGACATTCTGCGCCTTCAACCCAAGGGTCCGAAACTGCATTCCCTTGGCGGGCGAGGCGCTCTGGCGAGTCAACAGAAATATCCGCGATCGGACGCAAGTTTTCCGTTTGACCGGCAGGGGCCGCTGGCTAGTTTAAGCGTCTCAACGCTCTTCCAGTCCATGGAGATCACTGGTGGCGGCCGAACCCTTGCGTTCGCCGATCAAGCCCCCGTGTGCGCATGGAATGGGAGCGCGAAGAGGACGCGGTCGTGCGCCATGGGGGGCGGCGATCGGGGCAGAAATATGACAATGTGCACGAGGCGATGACCGATGACGATCAAGGGCGGGTTAGTGAGTCAGGAGTTTTCGGCCGCGTTCTCGACGGTTGCCTGCGAACCGGCCGGCGTCGTCTGGAACAAGGTCTGCATGGTGCTGAAGCGCGAGTTGGGCGACGCCGCCTTTGGCTCGTGGATCGCGCCGGCCGTGCTGCGTGAAGGCCAGGCCGGCGACGTCGTGCTGGTCACCCCCACCGGCATCGCCCGCGACTGGATTCGTCGCAGCGCCTGGCGTCGCGTCAGCGAGCTGTGGGCCGCCAACGACGCGACCGCGCGCCGCCTGGAGCTCAAATCGCGCCTGGAATTCGAGGCCGCCGCCGGCGCCTCGTCCGCCGCCATGGGGACCTATGGCGAGACCAAGGCCGAGCCGATCGAGATCGTCCTGCCCGTCTCCAGCGACGTCCCGGCCCTGGCCCCGACCAACGGCGCCCGCCCCTCGCCCGTCCAGGGCCTGCAGGAGCGCTTCACCTTCGACACCTTCGTGCCGGGTCCCGCCAACGAATTCGCCCACGCCGTGGCCCGCCGGGTGGCGAGCTGGGCTGACGGCCACTTCAATCCGGTGCTGTTCCACGGCCCCTACGGCTTCGGCAAGACCCACCTGCTCAACGCCCTGGCCTGGGAGGCCATGCGCCAGGCCCCGACCAAACGCGTGGTCTACCTGACCGCCGAGCGCTTCCTGTCGACCTTCGTGCGGGCGGTGATGGATCGCCAGACCACGGCCTTCAAGGAAGAGCTGCGCGGCGCCGACCTGCTGATCATCGACGACGTGCACTTCATCGCCGGCAAGCAGTCGAGCCAGGAAGAGCTGTTCCACACCCTGACCGCCCTGGTCGAGGACGGTCGCCGGGTGGTGTTCTCCTCGGACCGCGCCCCGGCGGCGATGACCGAGATGGACGCCCGCCTGCGCTCGCACCTGTCGGCGGGCCTGGTCTGCGGCCTGGAGCCGGCCGACCGCGCCCTGCGCCTGGGCATCCTGGAGCGCAAGCTGCAGGCCCTGTCGCGCCAGCACGGCTTCGAGCCGACCCTGCGCATCGAGGTCCTGCATTTCCTGGCCGACCGCTTCACCGACAGCGTCCGCGAGCTGGAAGGCGCGCTCAACACCCTGTCGGCCCGGGCCGGCGAAGGCGTGTCGCGCCTGACCCTGGACGAGGTCCAGGCGATCCTGCGGCCGCACCTGCGGGCCGGCGAGAAGCGCATCACCATCGACGACATCCAGAAGGCCACGTCCGAGCACTACGGCATGAAACAGGCCGACCTGCTGAGCGAGCGCCGCAACCGCGCCATCGCCCGCCCCCGCCAGGCGGCGATGTGGCTGGCCAAGCAACTGACCACCCGCTCGCTGCCCGACATCGGCCGGCGGTTCGGCGGCCGCGACCACACCACCGTCCTGCACGCCGTGCGCCGCATCGAGGCCCTGCGCGCCGAGGACCCGGTCCTCAGCCAGGACCTGGAAACCATCGCCCGCAAGCTGCGCGGCTGAGGGTTTCGGTTTTCGAGATGATGAAGGGCCGTCCCGCTGGGGCGGCCTTTTTTCGTTACAAGGTCCTCCCCCTGTGGGGGAGGCGGCCGAAGGCCGGTGGGGGGAGAATTAGGGTCGTCGATCCCGTAGGCGGCCACCTGCCTATCATTCCCCCCCACCGTCGGCTTCGCCGACCCCTCCCCCACAGGGGGAGGACCTAACCCGCCCCGGCCCGCCGCAGCGTCAGATTGATCCGCCCTCCGCCCGGAACCAGGCCGGACGAACCCGGCAGGATGCGGTCGACGCCGTGAAAGGCCAGGCGCGCCGGGCCCGACAGCCGGCAGACGTCGCCGGACGACAGCCGCAGGGACCGGGTCGGGTCCTTGCGCGACGGCCCGCCGATCCGGAACACCGCCGTGTCGCCCAGCGAGATCGACAGCACCGGAAAGCGCGGGTCGGCCTCGTCGCGGTCCTGGTGCAGGCCCATGCGGGCCTCGTCGCGATAGAGGTTGATCAGGCAGGAGTCCGGCGGGATTTCCGGATCGCCCAGCGCCGCCCACAGGTCGAGCAGGGCCCGGGGCATGGCCGGCCAGGGCTGGCCCGTCCCCGGGTGGCGCTGGGCGTAGCGATAGCCGGCCTTGTCGCTGGTCCAGCCCAGCGGCCCGAAGCTGCTCATCGCCACGCTCATCGCCTTGCCGTAGGCGGTGTCGTAATGGGTCAGGGGCGCGGCCTCGATCGCCGCCAGGGTCAGGCGCGCGAGGTCGGCCTGGGCCCCTGGGTCCAGCAGGCCCGGCCAGAGGTCGAACCCCGGTACGATGCTCAGCGGTTTGATCATTACGCAGATTTAATGCGCCAGGCGCGCCAGGACAGTGTTGGTTTGCGCCGCCCGGCATAATCGCCGAACATTTTTTGCAATCCAGGGCCGTTCATGCGTCGACTTCTCTCCTCAGCGGCGGCCGCCGCGCTCGTTCTTGCCGCCGGTTCGGCCCTCGCCGCCACGACCGCCCCCCTCAAGCCAGCGATCGCCAAACCCTCGATCACCGCCGCGACGGTGACCACCCAGCTGCCGCGCGGCGTCACGCCCACCCACTATGACCTGGCCTTCACGCCCGATGCGGAAAAGCTGACCTTCACCGCCTCGGTGAAGATCGCGGTCGAGGTGACGACCCCGACCAAGACCATCACCCTGCAGGCCGCCGACCTGGCCTTCTCCAAGGTCGAGCTGGCCGGTTACGGCCCGGCCAAGGTCGCGGTCGACGCCGAGGCCCAGACCGCCACCTTCACCTTCGACAAGCTGGTGACCAAGGGCCCGCACGTCCTGGCCATCGACTACAGCGGCAAGATCTACAAGCAGGCCGCCGGCCTGTTCGCCCTCGACTACGACACCGATCAGGGCAAGAAGCGCGCCCTCTACACCCAGTTCGAGAACTCCGACGCCCGCCGGTTCATCCCGTCGTGGGACGAGCCGTTCTTCAAGGCGACCTACGACATGCGGGTCACCGTCCCGACCGGCCAGATGGCCATCGGCAACATGCCGATCGCCAAGACCGAGGATCTGGGCGGCGGCAAAAGCCGCGTGACCTTCGCCACCTCGCCGAAGATGTCGACCTACCTGCTGTTCTTCGGCCTGGGCGAGTTCGACCGCGCCACCGCCAAGGTCGGCGACGTCGAGATGGGCGTGATCACCAAGAAGGGCGACCTGGCCAAGGCCGACTTCGCCCTGAAGTCCTCGGGCCCGATCCTGCAGTGGTACAACGACTATTTCGGCGCCCCCTATCCGCTGCCGAAGCTGGACCACATCGCCGCCCCTGGCCAGAGCCAGTTCTTCAGCGCCATGGAGAACTGGGGCGCGATCTTCTACTTCGAGTACGCCCTGCTGGACGACCCGGCGATCTCGACCCAGGCCGACCGTCAGAACATCTACACCACCGTGGCCCACGAAATGGCCCACCAGTGGTTCGGCGACCTGGTCACCATGCAGTGGTGGGACGACCTGTGGCTGAACGAGGGCTTCGCCTCGTGGATGGAAGGCAAGGCCACCGAACACTTCCACCCCGAATGGAATAGCCAGCTGGGCGCGGTCGGCGGGCGTGAATACGCCATGGGCCTGGACTCGCTGGCCACCACCCACCCCGTCGTGCAGCACGTCGAGACCGTCGACCAGGCCAGCCAGGCCTTCGACGGCATCACCTATCAAAAGGGCCAGGCGGTCATCAGCATGCTCGAGGCCTATGTCGGCCCCGAGGCCTGGCGCGACGGCGTGCGCCGCTACATCAAGGCCCACGCCCACGGCAACACCCAGACCGACGACCTGTGGCGCGAGGTCGAGGCCGCCGCCGGCCAGCCGATCACCGCCATCGCCCACGACTTCACCCTGCAGCCGGGCATCCCGTTGATCACCGTCGACACCGGCGCCTGCGTGGCCGGCAAGACCCCGGTCAGCCTGACCCAGGGCGAGTTCAGCCGCGACAAGCCGACCAAGACCCCCCTGGCCTGGCGGGTGCCGGTCTCGGCCCAGGTCGTGGGCTCCAGCACGGTGTCCAAGACCCTGGTCGAGAGTGGCAAGGGCGCGCTGAGCGTCGACGGCTGCGGCCCGGTGGTCGTCAACGCCGGCCAGTCCGGCTATTTCCGCACCCTCTACACGCCCAAGGCCTTCGCCGGCGTCTCGGCCAGCTACGCCAAGCTGCCGGCCATCGACCAACTGGGCGTGATCTCCGACGCCTGGGCCCTGGGCCTGAACGGCCAGCAGGCCGTCACCGACGCCCTGGACCTGGTCCAGGCCACGCCGGCCGACGCCGATCCGCAGGTGTGGGGCAAGGTCGCGAGCGTCCTGACCAGCATCAACGGCATGTACGACAGCGCGCCCGCCGACCGCGCGGCTTTCCGCAAACTGGCCGTCGCCCGCCTGTCGCCGGCGTTCGCGCAGGTCGGCTGGACGGCCAAGCCGGGCGAAGCCGGCCCGGTGGCCACCCTGCGCTCCACCCTGATCACCTCGCTGGGCGTTCTTGGCGATCCGGCGGTGGTCGCCGAGGCCAAGCGTCGGTACGCCGCCGACAAGACCGACCCGACCGCCGTGCCCGGCCCGCTGCGCAAGGCGATCCTGGCCACCGTGGCCCGCAACGCCGACGCCGCGACCTGGGACGCCCTGCGCGCCCAGGCCAAGGCCGAGAAGACCCCGCTGATCCGCGACCAGCTCTATACCCAGCTGGCCGCGGTGGAAGACGACGCCCTGGCCGCCAAGGCCCTGGACCTGGCCATCAGCGGCGAGCCCAGCGAGACCCTGTCGGCCAACATGATCTCGACGGTCGCCAAGCTGCATCCCGACATGGCCTTCGACTTCGCCGTCGCCCACAAGGAGGCGGTGAACGCCAAGGTCGACGCGGCCTCCTCGACCAAGTTCATCCCCGGTCTGGCGAAGGGTTCGGCCGATCCGGCCATGGTGGGCAAGGTCACCGCCTACGCCGCCGCCAACCTGCCGGCCGGCTCGCGCGGCGAGGCCGAAAAATCGGTGGCCTCGATCACCGATCGCATCAAGGCCCGCAAGGCCGCCCTGCCGCAGATCACCGCCTGGGTCGCCAAGAAAGGCTAGGACTCAGGGCGAACACGCTCTCTGAGCGGATTCACCGAACGCGAGTTGCGGCATTTGAGCCGCGCTGGCGACCTATCCGACGGAATGGCCGCGCTTTTTTAAGCGCGGCCATTTTCGCGTCGAGTCGCGATTCCCCTTCTTTCCATGCGGGATTGGGCTTGCAGGCTGGTACCTATCCCCCATATCCGGCTGCGAAGCGGGGTTGACGAGCCCGTCAACTTCGATTGAACGAACGCTTTCCGCACGGACGCCGGTTTCGACCGTCGTTTTGAGCGGCGAGGATTTGGATCAACCGTTAGAACGCGACCAGACGGGGACGGCTCGAGAAAAACCGGGGCGCTTGCCTTAAGGCCCTTGTCACCGCCGTCCGCCATTAGGAGCTGCAGGTCTCAACATGAGCAAGATTATCGGTATCGACCTTGGCACCACGAACTCGTGCGTGGCCATCATGGACGGCAAGACCCCGAAGGTGATCGAGAACGCCGAAGGCGCTCGCACCACGCCTTCGGTCGTCGCCTTCCTCGAGGACGGCGAGCGCCTTGTCGGCCAGCCCGCCAAACGCCAGGCCGTCACCAACCCGACCAACACCCTTTTCGCGATCAAGCGTCTGATCGGCCGTAACTTCGCCGATCCGGTCGTGGCCAAGGACAAGGCCATGGTCCCCTACGAGATCGTCAAGGGTCCGACCGGCGACGCCTGGGTCAAGGCCCACGGCAAGGACTACTCGCCGCAGGAAGTTTCCGCCTTCATCCTGCAGAAGATGAAGGAAGCGGCCGAGACCCATCTGGGCGAGACCGTCACCAAGGCCGTGATCACCGTTCCGGCCTATTTCAACGACGCCCAGCGTCAGGCGACCAAGGACGCCGGCAAGATCGCCGGCCTGGAAGTCCTGCGCATCATCAACGAGCCGACCGCGGCCGCCCTGGCCTACGGCCTGGACAAGAACGACGGCAAGAAGATCGCCGTCTACGACCTGGGCGGCGGCACCTTCGACGTCTCGGTCCTGGAAATCGGCGACGGCGTCTTCGAGGTGAAGTCGACCAACGGCGACACCTTCCTGGGCGGCGAGGACTTCGACCTGCGGATCGTCGACTACCTGGCCGACGAGTTCAAGAAGGAGCAGGGCGTCGACCTGCGCAAGGACAAGCTGGCCCTGCAGCGCCTGCGCGAAGAAGCTGAAAAGGCCAAGAAGGAGCTGTCCAGCACGGCTCAGTACGAAGTGAACCTGCCCTTCATCTCGATGAACGCGTCGGGTCCGCTGCACCTGAACATCAAGCTGTCGCGCTCCAAGCTGGAAGCCCTGGTCGAAGACCTGATCGCCCGCACCATCGGTCCGTGCGAGCAGGCCCTGAAGGACGCCGGCCTCAAGAAGAGCGACATCGACGAAGTGATCCTGGTCGGCGGCATGAGCCGCATGCCCAAGGTCCAGCAGGCGGTGCAGGACTTCTTCGGCCGCGAACCCCACAAGGGCGTCAACCCGGACGAAGTGGTCGCTTTGGGCGCCGCCGTCCAGGCCGGCGTGCTGCAAGGCGACGTCAAGGACGTGCTGCTGCTGGACGTGACCCCGCTGACCCTGGGCATCGAAACCCTGGGCGGCGTGTTCACCCCGCTGATCGAACGCAACACCACCATCCCGACCAAGCGCTCGCAGACCTTCTCGACCGCCGACGACAACCAGTCGGCCGTGACCATCCGCGCCTTCCAGGGCGAACGCCCGATGGCGGTGGACAACAAGTTCCTGGGTCAGTTCGACCTGCAGGGCATTCCGCCGGCGCCGCGCGGCGTGCCGCAGATCGAGGTCACCTTCGACATCGACGCCAACGGCATCGTCAACGTCCACGCCAAGGACAAGGCGACCAACAAGGAGCACTCGATCCGCATCCAGGCCAATGGCGGCCTGTCGGACGCGGACATCGAGCGCATGGTCAAGGAAGCCGAGGCCAACAAGGCCTCGGACGACAAGAAGAAGGCGCTGGTCGAGGCCAAGAACCATGGCGAGGCCATCGTCCACTCGACCGAGAAGGCCTTCGCCGAGCACGGCGACAAGGTCGGCCCGGCCGAGAAGACCGCCATCGAGACCGGCCTGACCGAGCTGAAGACGGCGCTGGAAGGCGAGGACGTCGAGGCTATCCAGGCCAAGACCCAGGCGCTGATCCAGGCTTCGATGAAGCTGGGTGAAGCCATGTACAGCGCCCAGCAGGGCGACGGCGAAGGTGACGAAGCCGCCGCCGATGACGGTGTCGTCGACGCCGAGTTCGAAGAAGTCGACGACTCCAAGCCTTCGGCGTGACGATGGGTCGCGGGGCGGAAAACGTGACCACGGTTCCTTCCCCCGCGCCTTTCGGGAACAAGGCTCCTGCCCACCGCTTGCGGCCGGGCGGGAGCGCTCCCACCTCCTTATCCACCATGGCTAGTGATCGACCCTGACGATGCGCGACTATTACGACGTCCTGGGCGTGACCCGAGGCTGCGATGACGCCGCCCTCAAGGTCGCTTTCCGCAAGATGGCGATGGAGCACCATCCCGACCGCAACGGCGGTTGCGAGAACGCCTCCTCGCGGTTCAAGGAAATCAACGAAGCCTATTCGGTGCTGTCGGACGCCCAGAAGCGCGCCGCCTACGACCGCTTCGGCCATGCCGGCGTCAATGGCCAGCAAGGCGGCGGTTTCGGCGGCGGCGACGCCAGCGACATCTTCAACGACGTGTTCGGCGACGTGTTCGGCGAGATGTTCGGCGGCGGCCGGCGCCAGGCCAACAATGGTCCCCAGCGCGGCCAGGACCTGCGCTACGACCTGGAGATCACCCTCGAGCAGGCCTATGCGGGCGCCGAGGTCGAGATCAAGGTTCCCGCCGCCATCACCTGCGAGGTCTGCGACGGCTCGGGCGCCAAGCCCGGCACCAACCCGACGGTCTGCGGCACGTGCGGCGGCGCCGGTCGCGTGCGGGCCACCCAGGGCTTCTTCGCGGTCGAGCGCGCCTGCCCCCGCTGCGGCGGTTCGGGCCGCCTGGTGCTCGACCCCTGCACCGGCTGCCACGGCCACGGCCAGGTGCGCCGCGAGCGCGTGCTGTCGGTGCGCATCCCGGCCGGCGTCGATGACGGCGCCCGGATCCGCCTGGCCGGCGAAGGCGACGCCGGGGCCCGCGGCGGCCCGCGCGGCGACCTCTATCTCTTCCTGTCGGTGATCCCGCACGAACTGTTCGAGCGCGATGGTCTGGACCTGCTGTGCACCGTGCCGGTGCCGATGACCGTCGCGGCCCTGGGCGGCGACATCGAAGCCCCCTGCCTGCTCGGCGGCGAGGCCTGCGACGGCGCCTGCCGCATCACGGTCAAGGTTCCCGAAGGCTCCCAGACCGGCAAGACCGTCCGCCTCAAGGGCAAGGGCATGCCGTCCCTGCGCAGTCGCCAGCGCGGCGACCTGGTGGTCGAACTGTTCGTGGAAACCCCGACCCACCTGTCGGCGCGCCAGAAGGAGCTGCTCAACGAGCTGGCCACCCTGTGCAGCGAGAAGCAGAACCCCAAGTCGGCCAATTTCGTCGGCAAGGCCAAGCGGTTCTGGGAAGAAGTGACCGGCAGCTAGCGGCGCCTTTCGACGCCATACGAGAAGGGCCCGGAACGCGCGTTCCGGGCCCTTCGTCGTTTCAGGCGGACTTGGATCGTTCAGGCCGCCATGGCCGCGCCGATCCGCTCGGCCAGGCCGCGGGTGTCCCAATAGACCTGGCCCTCGTACATCTTGTCGCCGCGCAGGCTGATGCGGTCGACGCCGCGCCAGGTCAGCGGCTTGCCCGCCACCGTGGCGGCCCCTTCCCACTCGATGATCACCGTGTCGCCCACCGGCGCCCAGCGCACGACGCGCAGGACGAAGTCCGGCAGCATGGCCAGCACGCCCCGGAAGTGCTCGACCACGGCCTCGCGGTCGCCCGGCGCCGCCATCGGCGGGATCAGGTTGCGGGTTTCGGGGTGCATCAGGTCGCGCAGGGCGTCCGCGTCGGGGCGGGCCCAGCGGGCCTCGAAGCGCGCGACCCAGTCCTGGGCGGCGGCGATCTGGGCGGCGGTCGGGACCTGGTAGGTCGCGGCGGGTTCATGGAAATCGTACATGGACGTCTCTCCGAGTGATGATTGCATCAAACATACAATCGGTATGTCAGATGTATCTACGCATGTGAGTTGTCAATATGTACGGTGTCGCCATGGGCTCGGAATCGGTGAGATCGCGGCGCGAGGAGTATGCGGAGACGACGCGCGAGGCGCTGCTCGAGGCGGCGCGCGTGCTGTTCGTGGCCGACGGCTACGGCCAGGCCGGCGTCGAGGCGATCGCCCGGGCGGCCCGGGTGACGCGCGGCGCCTTCTACCACCACTTCGAGGACAAGGCGGCGCTGTTCGAGGCCCTGGTCGAGCGCCTGCAGGCCAAGGCCGCCGACCATGTGCGGCGCGCGGCGGGCGGCGTCGCCGACCCCCGCCAGCGCCTGCTGACCGGCGCGGCGGCCTTCCTGGAAGCCTGTGTCGAGCCCGACTACCGCCGCCTAGTCATCGAGGACGCCCCCGCCGTGCTCGGCGCCGTCCGTTGCCGGGCGATCGAGGACCGCTACGCCATCGGCATGATGGTCGCGGCGGTCTCGGAGATGAAGGCGGCGGGACGGTTCGAGGCCAGCGACCCGGTGCTGGCCGCGCGGATGATCGCCGCCATGCTCTGCGAAGCCGCCCTGCTGATCGGCGAGGCGCGGGACCCGGCCCCCCTGCGCCGCGACACGCTGGAGATCGTCGAGCGGGTCTTCGGGGCGTTCTTGAGAGCCTCCCGCTGACAGCCGAACCGGCGCGTGTCGGCGCTCCATGGGGCGACCACAGGTTATTACGCGGTTTTGTGCTCTTTAAGATTGAAAAACTTCGAGTTGTGAATCCTCATGACATGCGCGCTCGGCGCAACCGAAGAGGGTGTTCAATGCAAACTCGAAAGAAACTGACGATGCTCGGCCTGGCCCTGATCCTGGGTGCGTCGACAGCGATGGTCAGCGCGCCAGCCGTCGCGCGGCCAACCTACTGTCAGGAGCAGGCCTGGTGGTTCTGCGATCCGTATTATGAACGCGGCACCACCGAGTGGCAGGTCTGCGTCGACGATTTCATCGCGAACTGCATCTACAACGGCTGCATCCCCGCCGGTGGCGGCCAATGCATAGCCGACAAGGTTCCCAAGGCCTTGCCGCTGGAGAAGATGAAGAAGCTCCAGAAGAAGGCCTAGGCTTTCAGCGGCCGCGCGCCCCGGGCGCGCGGCCGCCCCTGGTCTTCTTCCGGCAAATCGCACGTGAACCCTTAACGCGGGCCGCGACGCTCTGTAGTTTCCCGTCGGATGAACGCCCCCGCCTCCTCGCCCGTCCAGACCTTCGACGCCACCGGCGCGACGCCGGTGATGCAGCAGTTCTTCGAGATGAAGACCCGCCAGCCCGACGCGCTGATCTTCTTCCGGATGGGCGACTTCTACGAGCTGTTCTTCGACGACGCGATCCGGGCGGCCGCCGCCCTGGGCATCTCCCAGACCTTCCGGGGCAACCATAACGGCCAGCCGATCCCGATGGCCGGCGTGCCGCACCACGCGGCCGAGGCCTATCTGTCCAAGCTGATCCGCATGGGCTTCAAGGTCGCCGTCTGCGAGCAGATGGAAGACCCGGCCGAGGCCAAGAAGCGCGGCTCCAAGTCGGTGGTCCGCCGCGACATCGTCCGGGTGGTCACCCCCGGCACCCTGACCGAGGACGGCCTGCTGGACGCGCGCGGCGCCAACCGCCTCGCTGCTGTCGCGGTACGGGCCGGCCAGGCGGCCGTGGCGGCCGTCGAGCTGTCGACCGGCGAGGTCGAGTGCTTCCTGGTCGCCAAGAGCGCCGTGGGGGCCATCCTGGCCGCCCTGGCCCCGTCCGAGACCCTGGTCGCCGACCGCCTGCTGTCGGACGACGACCTGTCCCAGACCCTGAAGATCTGCGGCGGCCTGATCCAGCCGATGCCCTCGGCCCTGTCCGAGCCGCAGGCGTCCGAGACCCGGGTCAAGCGGCTGTACGGCGTCGACACCCTCGACGGGTTCGGTGGGCTCTCGTCGGCCGAGATCGGGGCCCTGGGCCTGATCGCCGCCCACCTGGAGATGACCCAGGCCGGCAGGCTGCCGGCCCTGCGCGCCCCGCGCCGCGCCGCCGAGGCCGACGTGATGTCGATCGACCCGGCCACCCGCTCCAGCCTGGAGATCGACCGCACCCAGGGCGGCGACCGCAATGGCTCGCTGCTGGCCGTCATCGACCGCACGGTCACGGCCGGTGGGGCCCGCCTGCTGGCCTCGCGCCTGGCCCGGCCGCTGCTCGACCCCCACGCCATCGACGCCCGCCTCGACGCCGTCGAGTGGTTCGTCGACCACCGGCCGCTGCGCGAACGCCTGCGCGAGGTGCTGAAGGGGGCCGGCGACATGGCCCGCGCGCTGTCCCGCCTGGCCCTGGGCCGGGGCGGCCCGCGCGACCTGGGCTGCCTGAAGGACGGCCTGAAGACCGGCGAGAAGCTGGCCGGCATGGTCGGCGGCTCGGGCGACCCGCTGTCGCCGCCGCCCGCCGAGCTGGAAGGGGCGCTCAAGGCCCTGACCCCGGCGCTGCAGGAGGGCGTTTCGCGCCTGCTCGAACAGCTGGAAGTCGGCCTGGGCCCCGACCTGCCGGCCCTGGCCCGCGACGGCGGCTACGTCGCGGCCGGGGTGCGTCCCGAGCTCGACCAGGCCCGCGCCCTGCGCGACGACAGCCGCCGGGTGGTCGCCGCCCTGGAGACCCGCCTGGTCCAGGAAAGCGGCGTGCCGCTGAAGATCCGCCACAACGGCGTGCTCGGCTATTTCGTCGAGGCCACGGCCGGCAAGGCGGACCCGCTGTTCCAGCCGCCGCTGAATGCTGTCTTCATCCATCGCCAGACCCTGGCCAACCAGGTGCGGTTCACCACCGTCGAGCTGGCCGACCTGGACGCCCGCATCGCCCAGGCCGCCGAGCGGGCCCTGGCCATGGAGGTCGCCGCCTTCGAGGACTGGCGCGCCGAGGCCGTCGCCCTGGCCGAACCGATCCAGATGGCCGCCGAGGCCCTGGCCCGGCTGGACGTCGCCGCCGCCCTGGCCGAATGGGCCGAGGACAGCGGCGCGGTGCGGCCGACCGTCGACAAGTCCCTGGCCTTCGAGGCCAAGGCCGCCCGCCACCCGGTGGTCGAGGCCGCCGTCAGGCGGGCCGGCGACCCCTACACCCCCAACGACTGCTGCCTGGACGCGGCCGGCGAGGCCGGGGCGCGGCTGTCGATCGTCACCGGCCCCAACATGGCCGGTAAGTCGACCTTCCTGCGCCAGAACGCCCTGCTGGCCATCCTGGCCCAGGCCGGCTGCTACGTGCCGGCCAAGTCCTTGCGCCTCGGCGTGGTCGACCGGCTGTTCAGCCGCGTCGGGGCCGGCGACGACCTGGCCCGCGGCCGCTCGACCTTCATGATGGAGATGGTCGAGACCGCCGCCATCCTGACCCAGGCCAGCCCGCGCAGCCTGGTGATCCTCGACGAGATCGGCCGGGGCACGGCCACCTATGACGGCCTCGCCATCGCCTGGGCCTGCGCCGAGGCCCTGCACGACACCAACCGCTGCCGCGCCCTGTTCGCCACCCACTATCACGAGCTGGCGACGCTGGAGACGCGGCTGGCCCATGTCTCCAACCTCAGCCTGCGGGCCAAGGAATGGAACGGCGACCTGGTGTTCCTGCACGAAGCCGCCACCGGGCCGGCCGACCGCTCGTACGGCGTGCAGGTGGCCAAGCTGGCGGGCGTGCCGCCGCAGGTGGTGGCCCGCGCCAAGGAGGTGCTCGACCGCCTGGAGAGCAAGACCGAATCACCGGCCAAGCTCGACGACCTGCCGCTGTTCGCCAGCCACGCACCGGTCTCGGCGCCTGTTCAAGCGGCGCCCAGCCGCACCGACGCGGCCCTGGAAGACCTGGATGTCGATGGCATGAGCCCGCGCGAGGCCCTGGACGCGCTTTATCGTCTTAAGGCTCTGCTCAAGGCCTGAGGTCCTATAGTGGGAGCGTGATGGTCGCCGAACCACAGTTTGGGCTTTCGGCGGCCACGCCCTGGGAACACCATATAACCGCCATGCCCCGCCGCCTTCGCCCCACCCCGCTGGAACATGTCGTCGACGGCCACGCCCTGCGCGCGCGGCTGTCGGCCGCCGCCCTCGACCTGATCGGCGACGAGGCCGCCCAGCGGGCCCGCGCCATCGAGATTCTCAAGCAGGCGCTGTTTCGCGGCCGGATGATCGCCAAGGAGCGGCTGGAAAACGGGGCCGGCGGCCTGGAGACGGCCCGGCTGCTCAGCGGCGTCACCGACGAGGTGATCACCGCCCTCTACGACTTCACCACCGTCCACGTGTTCCGGGCCCGCAACCCGACCGAGGGCGAGCGCCTGTGCCTGCTGGCGGTCGGCGGCTACGGCCGGCGCACCCTGGCGCCGTTCAGCGACATCGACCTGCTGTTCCTGCGGCCCTACAAGCAGACGCCGCACGCCGAGAGCGTCATCGAGTTCATGCTCTATGCGCTGTGGGACCTGGGCTTCAAGGTCGGCCACGCCTCGCGGACCATCGAGGAATGCGTGCGGCTGTCGCGCGAGGACTTCACGATCCGCACCACGATCCTCGAGGCCCGCCGGCTGACCGGCGACGAGCGGCTGGGCGACGAGCTGAAGCGGCGGTTCCGCGACGACGTCATGAAGGGCACCGGCGCCGCCTTCGTGGCCGCCAAGCTCAAGGAACGCGACGACCGCCAGGCCCGGGCCGGGGCCAGCCGCTACATGGTCGAGCCCAACGTCAAGGAGGGCAAGGGGGGCTTACGCGACCTGCACACCCTGATGTGGATCGCCGAGTACCTGCACCCGGTCGATCGGCCCGAGGACGTCTTCAAGCTGGAGGTGTTCGACCGCCGCGAGGCCAAGGGCTTCATCCGCGCCTTCGACTTCCTGCACGCCGTGCGGGCCCACCTGCACTTCACCACCGGCCGGCCCGAGGAGCGGCTGACCTTCGACCTGCAGCCCGAGATCGCCCGCCGCATGGGCTATGGCGACCGGGGCGACGCCCCGGCGGTCGAGCGCTTCATGCGCCGCTACTTCCTGGTCGCCAAGGAGGTCGGGGCCCTGACCCGCGCCTTCTCGGCCAAGCTGGAAGCCGAGCACTTCAAGAACGAGCCCAAGGGCATTTCCCGCTTCCTGCCCGGCGGCGGCCGGCCCAAGCGCAAGGCGCTGGACGTCCCCGGCTTCTACGAAGACGGCGGCCGGCTGAACATCGACGGCCCGGCGGTGTTCGAGAACGACCCGGTCAACCTGATCCGGCTGTTCAAGACCGCCGACGAGCGCGACCTGGACCTGCACCCCGACGCCTTCACGGCGGTGACCCGCAACCTCAACCTGATCACCTCGAAGGTCCGCCGCGATCCGCTGGCGACCGAGGCGTTCCTGCGGCTGCTGGCCTACGGCAAGCGCTCCTACCGCACCCTGACCCTGATGAACGACGCCGGGGTGCTGGGCCGGTTCATCCCCGAGTTCGGGCGCATCGTCGCCCAGATGCAGTTCAACATGTACCACTCCTACACGGTGGACGAGCACACCCTGCGGGCCGTCGGCCTGATCGGCGACATGGCCGCCGGCCGGCTGGTCGACGACCATCCGCTGGCCGTGTCGATCATGCCGCTGATCGAGGACCGCGAGGCCCTGTTCCTGGCCATGCTGCTGCACGACACCGGCAAGGGCGGGGTGGGCGGCCAGGAGAAGGCCGGGGCCCGCAGCGCCCGCAGCGCCTGCGAGCGCCTGGGCGTCGAGCGCACCAAGGTCGAGCTGGTGGCCTGGCTGGTCGAGAACCACCTGGTGATGAGCGACTTCGCCCAGAAGCGCGACGTCGCCGACCCCGGCACCGTCGCCGCCTTCGCCCGCATCGTCGAGAACCCCGAGCGCCTGCGCCTGCTGCTGGTGATCACCGTCGCCGACATCCGGGCCGTCGGGCCGGGCGTCTGGAACGGCTGGAAGGGCCAGTTGCTGCGCGAGCTCTACAACGCCACCGAGGCGGTGTTCCGCGGCGGGCGCGGCAGCGACGCCGCCGCCAGCGTCCAGCGCCACCAGGAGGCCGCCGCCGAAGAGGCCCGCGACGCCCTGGTCCAGGCCGACCCCGCCGCCAAGGGCTGGGCCCAGGCCATGGAGGCGGCCTATTTCGGGGCCTTCTCGACCCAGGACCTGCAGGACCACGCCGCCCTGGCCCGCCGCGCCGCCATCCAGGGCGGGGCCGCCGCCGAGGGCCGGGTGCCGGCCGGCGCCAACGCCGCCGAGATCGTCGTCGCCGCCAAGGACCGTCGCGGCCTGTTCGCCGACCTGGCCCTGGCCATCTCCTCGCTGGGCGGCAATGTCGTCGGGGCCCGGGTGTTCACCTCGCGCCAGGGCCAGGCCCTGGACGTCTTCCATGTGCAGGACGTGACCGGCGCGCCGCTGGGCTGCGAGAACCCCCGCGCCCTGCGCCGCATGGCCGACGCCCTGGAGGCGGCCGGTCGTGGCGAGCCTCTGGTCATGGAGCCCCGGCGTGGCGGCGAGCAGTCGCGCACCGCCGCCTTCTCGATCGCCCCCACGGTGGTGGTCGACAACGAGGCCTCCAACGAGGCCACGGTGGTCGAGGCCTCGGGCCGCGACCGTCCGGGCCTGCTGCAGGCCCTGGCCCGCACCCTGGCCGACAACGGCCTGTCCATCCAGTCGGCCCACATCGACGGCTACGGCGAGCGGGCGGTCGACGCCTTCTACGTGCAGACCTCGGAGGGCGGCAAACTGGCCGACGTGCGCAAGGTCACGACGCTGAAGGCCGACCTGCTGGCGGCGCTGGAGCAGAACGAGGCCGGGGCGCCGAGCACGCGGCCGGGGCTGAAACGGGCGCGGGCCAGCGTGGCGCGGTAGCTGGTGGATTGGTGGCGCGGGGCTGATGTCGGCTTTCGACCCATAGGCGAAGTTCAAATCGTCCGCTATTCGGGCTAGTATGACCCTCGCCGCCTCCTGCCAAGCTTGCCTCACTGAACCGGTTGGCAGTCGCGTGGAAAGTGGCGATGAGGGGCGACCGTTTTTGGTTTGTCGAGGCTGTGCCAGCAGGTTGGAGAGCCTGGCGTTGCGCCCGTTAGAGTGGTTCAGGCTCGCGGCTCTCCACGGCCCCCTCACGTTTCTGCTCCATGACGACTTCTATTCCGAAGACGGCGTGGCCGATCAGAACCGAATCCCGGTTCTCCAGGCAGCCCTATTCCCCGCTCCGACGCTGGAGGGTGTTCGGGCCGACCTGCCGAAGCTTTTCGACTACACCTTTACGCGCTGGCGTTTGGAAGAGCCCGTTGTCGCGGCGCTAAAGGCGTATGCCCCGGATCTTCTGCTGCTGACGATGTCACAGCTCATGAAGGCGCGCGCCATACCTTGGATCGAAAGTCGATGTTTCGAAGTGGCGGCGGCCCTGGGCCCCGCCGCGCACGACTGGGTATCAGCAAGGTGGGATAATGGCGCCAAGTCAGGCACGCTCTTCGCCTTCCTAAAGTCCGCTGCTGCCTGCCTCCCGGCCTCGGAGGCCGTTCCGCGTGCTCTTCAAGCCGTTGAGGCCGCAGGTGGCAGGGACATTTCCGTCTCGGCCTTGGCGCTGGTGGACTTTCACTCGCCCCAAGTCCTCGACTGGATCGAGCGCACTGTAAGCTCCCCGGTTTCGGATCGTTGGGGATATCTGGCGGCGAGGTCAGGCTTGACCTGGGAGGTCGCCTCAAGATGGCTCACTGCGGGGCGACCCATAAGTCTCGTCGCAATAGACGCACTCTTGAATGTCTACTGCCCGCATCCGTCAGCTCGTCCCCCAATCCGGGCCGAACTGCCAGACCAGCCCGAAACGCCGCTGATTGTGCAGACCCTACGTGACGCTAGCCTGAGTGATCCGGTCCCTCGCGTTGAGAAGGCGGTGGCCGCCGTCGTGCGACGCTTGGCCGGTAAGAGCGACGCGCCCTGAGGAGAGGCGCGCGCTTTCCTCTGTCCATGGTGGGCGTTTGGGAGGGGTGCGATAGTGGAAGGTATGACCGAAGCCAAGACCGGATACGACGCCCTGATGCATGTGGTCTGCGCGGAACAGGGCTTCTGCGGCTGCACCAAGCATGGCTTGCCGCTCCATGTGGACCTGTTCATCCCGCCCCGCGGGCCGGTCACCGCCGACCAGTTCGTGGAGTGGGTCTTCCTGGCCGACGACCAGAATCCAAACAGCGACCTCGCCAGGTGGCAAGGGTGCAAGGACGCCATACGGGCGGCGTTCGTCGAGCACATGGGCGGCGAAGTCGTGGACGCCGAACGCTTGCAGTGGAGCGGCTCGGCGGAACCGGGGACACGCACTCATGGCAGGGCCTGACCCAGTTCGCGAGGCGCTCGATGTGAGTGCGTGTCCCCTTCGTCGTCCGATGAGTTCGGGTTTGACGCCTCTGTTCGGAAAGAAGATCTGACGCCGGGGATGGCGGTGGGGACACGCACTCATCCCAGGTTCGGGGATCGATTTGCAGGGACTTTGCCGTGAGTGCATGTCCCCCGCGAGGTGATGGGTTCGGTGACCCCCTACCGATGGTCCTTCATCTCGAACCGGTGGATCAGCACGCAGCGGGCCTTTCCGTCGATGACGGCGGCGCGGACGGCGTTCATGCCGGTCGGCGCGAAATAGGCCGTCGTCGTGGGCGTCTTCACGCCCAGCAGCACGGGCCCGGTGAACTGGCAGACGGGATGCTCGCCCCCGCCGCGCGTGTCGGGTCTCAGCGTGCACATCATGTGGCCGACGCGATACTCGAAACTGACGCCGTCATAGGCGGTGACCTTGGGCTCGCCACCCGATCGCGCATAGGTCGCCGCGTCCACCGTCGGACAGGGCGGGCCGTCCAGACTCCAGAACGCGGCCTCGGCGGCGGCGGCCTTTCTGTGGTCGCTGTAGACGTAGTGCGTGACCGCCAGGGCCACGACGACGACGCCCGCCGCGCCCAGGCGCTGGCCCCAACCGATGATCGTCGTCGTCTTGGGCATCGCGGTTACGCTCTGGGTCCGTGTCTCACCAAGCGTCAGCGTACCGGGGACGGATCGGGGGCGCCAGCCGTCAGGTCGCCAGGAGATTCTCCGCGTGAGCCGCCGGCCTCTCGGCCGCCTTATTGGCCCTGCATCGAAAATCCTCCCCGAGCACCCATCGAAAGCCACGGATTCCCCGCCAAGGTCCTCCCCACCCTCCGCCCTCGCTTGACGCCCCCGCGTCCAACCCGCAGAAGCCGTCCGTGACCGACACCGCCCCCCCCGAACAAATCGCCCCGCCGGCCGACGCGCCGAAGAAGCCCGGCGGGCTGCTGCGCTCGTCGGCGATCTATTCGGGCCTGACCCTGGTCAGCCGGTTCATGGGCTTCGCCCGCGACCTAGCGGTGTCCTACCGCATGGGGGCCAGCGCCACCCCGGCCGCCGACGCCTACAACGCCGCCCTGGCCTTCCCTAACCTGTTCCGCCGGTTCTTCGCCGAGGGGGCCTTCGCCGCGGCCTTCGTGCCGGCCTACGCCAAGTCGCTGCAGATCGACGGCGAGGAGAAGGCCGACATCCTGGCCGGCGACGCCATGGCCACCCTGGCGGCCTCGACCATCCTCATCACCGTGGTCTGCCAGCTGGCCATGCCCTGGCTGATGATGCTGATCAGCCCCGGCTTCGCGGCCGATCCGGCCAAGTACAAGCTGGCGGTGCTGCTGACCCAGATCACCATGCCCTACCTGCCGTGCATGGCCATCGTCGCCCACCTGTCGGGGGTGCTGAACGCCCGCGACCGCTTCGTGCTGTCGGCCGGCGCGCCGGTGCTGCTGAACATCGCCACCCTGGCCTTCATCCTGCCGCAGGCCAGCGCCGTGGGCGCCGCCCAGTGGGGTTCGGTCGGCGTGGTGGTGGCGGGCGTGGCCCAGGCCGCCCTGCTGACCTGGGGCGTCAACAAGTCCGGCGCCAAGGTCCACTGGCGGCTGCCGCGCCTGACCCCCGAGGTGAGGGCCCTGATCGGCAAGGCCATCCCCGGGGCCCTGGCGGCCAGCGCCACCCAGGTCAACATCTTCATCTCCGGCAACCTGGCCAGCCACGTGCCCGGCGGCCGCTCGTGGCTGGGGGGGG
>NZ_AKKF01000074.1 GCF_000281955.1 Caulobacter sp. AP07
GATCCGCCTGCCGGCCGGCTGGTGCGGAATCTACGGCCTCAAGCCCAGCAACGGCCGCGTCCCCATCGACCCGCCCTATATCGGCCGCGTCGCCGGACCGATGACCCGCACCGTCGCCGACTCCGCCCTGATGATGAGCGTGCTGTCCGCCCCCGACTGGCGCGACTATATGAGCCTGCCGCCCGCCGACCTCGACTGGCTGAACCTGGACATCGACCTCAAGGGCCTGCGCATCGGCCTGATGCTCAAGGCCGGCGCCGGCCTGCCCGCCGAGCCGGAGGTCGTCGCGGCCGTCGTCGCGGCGGCAAGGCTGCTGGAGGCGGCCGGCGCGAGCGTCGAGCCCTTCGCGCCGTTCCTGACCCGTGAGATGCTCGACGGCCTGGACCTGTTCTGGCGCACGCGCTCCTGGAACGACCTGCGCGCCCTGCCGCCGGAGAAGGCCGCCCTGGTGCTGCCCTATATCGACACCTGGGCGCGCGCCGCCGAAGGCGCCGACGGGGTGTCGGTCTATCGGGGCTTCAACCAGATCCAGATGATCCGCGAGGCCGGGGCCAAGGCCTTCCAGCCCTACGACTTCGTGCTGTCGCCGACCGCCCCGATGCCGGCCTTCGCGGCGGAACTGCCCTCTCCCACCAACGATCCCGCCCGACCGTTCGAGCACATCGGCTTCACCGTGCCGTTCAACATGACCGAACAGCCGGCCGCCTCAATCAACTGCGGCTACACGTCAGAGGGCCTGCCGATCGGCCTGCAGATCGTCGGGCGGCGGTTCGACGATCTGGGCGTGCTGAGGCTGTCGCGCGCCTATGAACGCCTGCGCCCCGCCCAGCGCGCCTGGCCGATCGTCCCGACCGGCGAAGCCTGAATCGGGCAAATCGGCCGGCTTGTGCCTCCGTGCGTGCAGGACGGCGCAAATCCCGTCGCCCGCCGCCGGGGTCGCGTTGATTCCGGTCGCGAGGCCGCCGCATGGTCGCCTCGCCGCAACGGCTGGTCGGGATCGGGACCCAGGTGAAGCAGAGCCGCGCTGAAATCGTCGCCTTCGTCGGCAGCCAGATCCTGCCGCACGAAGCCGATGTGCGCGCCTGGCTGCGGCGGACCGGCAGCCTCGCCGCCGACGTCGACGACATCGTGCAGGAGACCTATTGCCGGCTGGCCGCCCTGGAGACGGTGTCCCACATCGCCAGCGGCCGGGCCTACTTCTTCCGGACCGCCCGCAACATCGCCATCGAGCGGATTCGCCGCGCGCGCATCGTTCGCATCGACTGCGTCACGGAAATCGACGCGCTGAACGTCGTAGATGATGAGCCCTCGCCCGAACGTGTCGTCGCCGGACGGCGCGAGCTGCGCCGGGTCCAGGCCCTGATCGAAGGATTGCCCGAGCGTTGCCGACAGATCTTCACCCTGCGCCGGATCCACGGCCTCTCGCAGCGCGAGGTGGCGACGCGCCTGGGCGTGACCGAGAATGTCGTCGAGGCCCAGGCGATGCGGGGCTTGCGTTTAGTCCTGCGCGCCTTATCGGAGACCTCCGCGCTAGATCATCCATCAGCCGACAAGGGTCATGACCGCGTTTCAGTCCGCAAAAGAGATCGATGACGAGGCGGCCGATTGGGCCGCTCGCATCGATGGGCGCGGTCTGGAGGCGGAGCGGGATCCCCGGCTGCAAGCCTGGCTGGCCGGAGATCCGCGTCGCGCCGGCGCGTTCCTGCGCGCCCAGGCCGCCATCAGCTTCCTGGACCGCGGGCGGGCCCTGGCCGGGGCCGACGAGACCGCCAGCCTCGATGCGGCCCCGCGCCCCAGCCGTCGGGCGCTGTTCGCGGGCGCGGGCGGAGCCTGCGCCGCCGCCCTGGTCGGCGGCGCGACCTTCTGGGCGACGCGGCCGCAACGCCTCGACACCCGGCTGGGCGAAATCCGGCGGGTGCCCCTGGCCGACGGTTCGCTGGTGGCGATCAACACCCGGACCGCCCTCGACGTGGCCCTGAAGCCCCGGACCCGCCAGATCACCCTGCGGCGCGGCGAGGCCTGGTTCCAGGTGGCCAAGGACGCCGAGCGCCCGTTCGTGGTCTCGGCCGGCCGCGTGCGGGTGCGGGCGGTCGGCACGGCCTTCTCGGTGCGACGCGGCGACGACGGCGTCGACGTCATGGTCACCGAGGGCGTGGTCGAGACCTGGATCGAGGGCCAGGACGGGCCGCGCCGGCGCGTGACGGCCGGCAACGGCGTGGTGCTGGCCAGCACGGCCGCGCCGATCATGGCCAAGTCCCCCGCCGAAATCGAACGCAGCCTGGCCTGGCGCAACGGCGAGATCGCGCTCGACGGCGAGAGCCTGGGCGACGCGGCCAGCCAGTTCAACCGCTACAACAGCCGCCAGATCGTCATCGACGATCCGCAACTGGCCCAGGAGCGCTTCGTCGGTCTGTTCCGGACCAATGAGCCCGAAAGCTTCGCCGCGGCCGTCGCGGCCACCATCGGCGCCAAGGTCGAGGAGGATGAGCGCGTCATCCGCCTCAGTCGCGATCGACTATCGTAAGGTCGAATTCGCTCATCCATAGTGAGTGAAGAGCATAAGACTCATTTCGATTGACGATATGAGCAAATCTTACTTCAGAGATATTTTATATCCATTGAGACAGACCCAATAAGATCGAAGCTTCCCGTGGGACAAACCCGGGGGAATAACGATGAAGAACTCGACGGACGCGCTGGTGCGCGCCAGTGGCATATCGATCCCGGCGTCGCCCGACGCCGCGCACGCGAAAAGGGCGCCGGGTTCCCCGGATGGCGCAAAAGCGGGCGTCCGCGACCGTAGGCGGAACAATCTCCCGATCTTTCCCCGGAAAACCGACCGGCGCCCCTCGTCCTATCAGGAGGCCGCGCTTGGCGGCCCTCGGATCGATGGGGGATTGTCGATGATCGAGCAGACGAACCGTTCCGTGAGGCGGAAGCTGTGCGCGGCGGCGGCCGTATGGGCCTTGAGCGCCGGGGTGGCCTTCGCCCAGGCCATGCCGTTCCGGATCGACTCCCAGCCGGCGGCCACGGGCATTCCGCAGTTCGCCCGCCAGGCCGGCGTGCAGATCCTGATCCACGCCGACGCCGTGCAGGGCAAGCGCACCGCGACCGTGCGGGGCGCGCTGTCGGTGCCCGACGCCCTGGACCAGCTCTTGGCCGGAACCGGCCTGGTCGTGGTGTCCAACGACGGCAAGACCATCATCCTGGCCCCGCCGCGCACCGGCCTGGTCAAGGCGCGCTGGTCCTCCGGCGGCGGCGACGCGCCGGTCGCGACGGCGGCCCCGGAGCCCACGCCCGAGCCCGAAGCCCCCAGCGTCATCGAGGAGGTGATCGTCACCGGCACGCGCTCGACCTCGCGCACGGTGACCGAGAGCATGGCGCCGATCGACGTGATCTCGGCCGCCGAACTGACCAAGAGCGGCAAGCAGTCGACCCGCGACCTGATCTCCACCCTGGTGCCCTCGGCCAACACCTCCAACAGCGGGGCCGGGGCCAGTTTCGCGATCAAGACGGTGTCGCTGCGCGGCCTCAGCGCCGACCAGACCCTGGTGCTGGTCAACGGCAAGCGCCGGCACAACACCGCCATCCTGTTCGTCAACGGCGCCACCCAGAACGGCCAGTCGCCGCCCGACCTGGACCTGATCCCCTCGGCCTCGATCGAGCGCATCGAGGTGCTGCGCGACGGCGCCTCGGCCCAGTACGGCTCCGACGCCCTGGCCGGGGTGATCAACATCATCCTCAAGAAGAGCCCCGAGGGCGGTTCGATGTCGGCGCTGTACGGCAAGACCGCCGAGGGCGACGGCGAGACCGGCCAGATCTCCGGCAATTTCGGCATGAAGCTGGGCGAGGCCGGCTACCTGAACCTGACCGGCGACGTGCGGATCAACGACCTGACCGACCGCGGCGACAAGACGCCCAACACCACGCTGATGTACTTCCCGCTCAACGCCCTGGGCCAGCCGGTCAGGGTGGGGACGGCGGGCGCGACACCCGACCCGCGGGAGGCGACCGCCAGCCGCCACACCAGCCACCCCGGCTCGCCGGCCGTGCAGCTGTTTTCGCTGGGCTACAGCGCCGGGACCCCGGTCACCGACGACATCGAGGTCTATTCGTTCGGCACCTTCGCCAGCCGCAACACCGCCGCCTGGCTGACCTTCCGCAACCCCAACGCGGTCAACAACATCACCGCGGTCACCCCGAACGGCTACACGCCGCGCCTGTTCCTCAAGGACCGCGACTTCCAGGTGGCGGTGGGCGCCAAGGGCACGGAACTGTTCGGCTTCGACTGGGACCTCAGCTCGACCTTCAGCCGCGACGACGTCGGCTATTACGAGAACTCGCTCAACGCCTCGATGGGCCCGGCCAGCCCGACCCGCTTCTACATCGGCACGCTGAAGTTCCAGGAGTGGACCACCAATTTCGACCTCACCCGCGAACTGGCCACCGGATGGTTCGCCAAGCCGCTGTTCCTGGCCGCCGGCCTGGAATATCGCGACGACCAGTTCCAGATCGAGGCGGGCGAGCCGGCCTCCTACATCAACGGCGGCTATGTCGCGCCGGTCGGCAGCCCGCAGGCCGGGGTGGTGTTCGCGGGCGGCTCGCAGGGCGTGACCGGCTTTCCG
>NZ_AKKF01000075.1 GCF_000281955.1 Caulobacter sp. AP07
ACGAGCCGCAGGAGGATGAGGCGATTGTTGGGGTGACTGAAAAAACCTGACCGACGGGGTGAGGGGCTCGGCGCCGCTTACGTCCTAGTCTTACCGACCGCTCGCCGCCCTGCAGGATCGCCTCCATGAAGCTCGCCCTCACAGCCACCGTCAGCGCCGCCGCCCTGGCCGCCACCCTGGTCCTGGCCGGCGCCGCCCAGGCGGCCGCCCCGGCCAAGAGCGAGGTCGTGGCGATCATCGGGGCCACGGTGTTCGACGCCACCGGCGCCGCCCCGCGCCTGGCCAATGTGGTGATCCGCGACGGGCGCATCGCCGCCGTCGGTCCGGGCGTGAAGGCGCCGCGCGGCGCGCGGGTGATCGACGCCAAGGGCCAGGCCCTGCTGCCGGGCTTCTACGACCTGCACACCCACTGGACCCCGGCCGGCATACCCTCGACCACGCCGCAGATCGCCGCCGCCTATGTCGCGGCCGGCGTCACCACGGTCAGCGACTTCAACGCTTCGCCGGAATCCTTCGCCCCGCGCCGCCAGTGGCTGTCGGGGCTGGTCGCGCCGCACGTCAACTTCGCCGCCCGGATGAGCACCCCCGGCGGGCACGGCGCCGACTGGGCCGACACCAACACCACCAAGTGGGTCAACACCCCGGAAGCCGCCCGGGCCGCCGTCCGGGTCATCGCCACCTACAAGCCCGACCTGATCAAGGCCTTCACCGACGGCTGGCGCTATGGCGTGGCGCCCGACAATACCAGCATGGACGAGTGGACCCTGGCCGCCCTGGTCGACGAGGCCCACAAGAACGACCTGAAGGTCTTCACCCACACCGTGACGGTGGACCGCGGCGAGGCGGCCGCCCGGGCCAAGGTCGACGTGATCACCCACAGCCTGCAGGACCGGCCGCTCGACGCCGGGGAGGCCGCGGCCATCAAGGCGGGTGGCACCGCCGACACCCCGACCCTGGCGGTCTACGAGCCGACCAAGGCCGGCCAGTCGACCGACATGAGCGATCCCAAGGTCAAGCAGAGCTTCCAGAAGTTCGACTACGCCCTGGCCAACGCCAAGGCGCTGCACGACGCCGGGGTGGTCGTGGCGCTGGGCACCGACGCCGGCATGCCCGGCACGCCGCACGGGGTCTCGACCCTGCACGAGATGGAGCTGCTGGTCCGCGCCGGCCTGACGCCGAGCCAGGCGCTGATCGCCGGTACGGCGCTGAGCGCCAAGGTCATCGGCCAGCTGGACGACCGCGGCACGATCGAGGCGGGCAAGCGCGCCGACCTGGTGCTGATCAAGGGCGAGCCCTGGAAGGCGATCGAGGACGTGCGCAAGACCGACCGGGTGTTCATCGACGGCAAGCTGGTGTTCGGTCCCGGCGCGCCGCCGATGACCGCCAACACCGCCACCACCATGGCCGCCGTCCCGGCCAAGGCCCAGATCGACGATTTCGAGCGCCCGGACGGCCGTTCCAGCCTGGACACCCTGCGCAACGACGATCCCGACGGCGGCCTGGACCGCACCGTCGAGATCAGCCAGGTGATCCCGCGCGGAACCGACGGCCACGCCCTGTCGATCTCGGCGAGGATGGCGATGAAGGCCCGGCCGACCGCCGGGGTGATCATTCCGCTGACCCGGGGTTCGATCCAGCCGGTCGACGCCCGCGCCTTCAAGGGCGTGCGGTTCGAGGTGCGCGGCGACGGCGACTACGCCCTGGGCGTCACCACGACCGGCGGCCGCTGGTCGGCTCCGTTCTCGGCCGGCGCGGCCTGGCAGACCGTCGAGGTGCCGTTCTCGGCGCTCAAGGGCCTGAGCTATCGCGGCGAGAAGGACGACAAGGCCGCGTGGACGGGCGCCGACCTGACCGAGGTCGAGTTCATGGGCGGCCGCCAGGGCGGGGCCAAGCTGTGGATGGAAGTCGACAACGTCACCTTCTACTGACCCTCAGGGGCGAGCGCTGAGCGCCGCGCCACCTCCGCGCGTGGTTTTGACCGCGTCGCCAAAAATATTCCCCCTCGGGGGTGAGGGACCGCTCCTCGCTTCCGTCTGACTGACTTCGAGACCCACGGATCCGCCTGCGCGGCCCGTGGGCCTCGGGGTCATCAAGTGGGGATACCAACAATGAACACCGCCAGGGCGCTTCGCGCCGCCATGCTGACGACGTCAGCCCTTTGCGCCAGCTGGGCCGGCGCGGCCTTCGCCCAGAACGGGGCCCAGAACGCGCCAGCGCCGGAAGACGCCCTGGTCGAGGAGATCGTCGTCGTCGGCTCGCGCATCGAGGGCGCCAAGGCCACGGCCGCTCTGCCGGTCACGGTGATCGACGCCAAGCAACTGGCCGCCGTCGCCGCCACCTCGGGCGACGACCTGTTCCGCTCGATCCCGCAGATGGGCGACGTCAACTACAACAGCAGCTACATCCCGGGCAGCAGCAACTCGGCGCGCGGCGACATCGGCTCGGTCAACCTGCGCAACCTCGGCTCCGGCAACACCCTGGTGCTGCTGAACGGCCGCCGCGTGGTCACCCACCCGACCAGCCAGGCCGACGGCACCAGCCTGGTGCCGACCATCACCTACAACACCAACGCCATCCCCACCTCGGGCCTGAAGCGCCTGGAAGTCCTGCGCGACGGCGCGGCGGCGATCTACGGCACCGACGCGGTGGCCGGGGTGGTCAACACCGTGCTGCAGGACAATTTCAACGGCGCCGAGGTCGAGGCGCAATACGGCGTGGCCTCGGGCACCCACCTGAAGGAATACGGCCTGACCGGCCTGTTCGGCAAAACCTTCGACCGCGGCAACCTGACCGCCTTCCTGGCCTATGACCAGCGCACGGCGCTGCGCTCGACCGACCAGGACTACACCGCCTCGTCCGACAAGCGTCCGCTGTTCGTCGGCACCAGTTTCGACGGCGCGGCGACGCTCGACGCCCGCACCACCACCACGCCGTGGGGCAGCTTTACGGCCGCCGCCGCCGTCCGCAGGAACGGCGCCCTGATCACCAGCGCGGCCGGCGCGTTCCACATCCAGCCGACGACCAACCCCGGCAGCCTGGTCTCGCTGGGCAACGGCGTCAGCGTCGACGACGGCGCCCTGGCCACCTCGGGCGAGGACCGCAACCTGCGCTACGACACGGCCGCCAACGGCCTGTCGATCATGCCCGAGCTCAAGCGCATCAACGTCTTCCTGACCGGCAACTACCGCGTCACCGACGAGATCACCGCCTTCGGCGAACTGGGCGTCTACAGCGCCAAGACCCACGCCTGGCAGTCGCCGGTCAACACCACCTCGGCCCAGGTGATCACGGCGCCGACCTCCAGCTACTGGAACCCCTTCGGCCCGGTGACCTTCGCCAACGGCGCGGCCAACCCCAACCGCCTGGCCGGCACGACCGCTCCCGTCGGCGGCCTGGCCGTGACCCTCAACAGCTACACCTTCGCCGACGCCGGCCTGTCCAAGGTCGACGTCGAGAACAGCCAGACCCGCTACCTGGCCGGGCTGAAGGGCGAGAAGTTCGGCTTCAAGTGGGAGTCGGCGCTGCTCTATTCGGCGGCCAAGGTCGAGGACGTCTCGGACGGCATCAGCGCCACCGCCCTGCAGAAGCAGATCGGCCTGTCGACGCCGGACGCCTACAACCCCTTCAACGGCGGCAGCCTG
>NZ_AKKF01000076.1 GCF_000281955.1 Caulobacter sp. AP07
GGCGACCGCCGCTCCGGCCGCCGCCGCGCCCAAGGCCGCCGCTCCGGCGCCGGCGCCCGCCCCGGCGCCTGTCGCCGCCGCGGCTCCGGCTCCGGCGACCGCCGCCCCGGTCAGCCCGGCCCCGGCCCGAGTCGCCGCCGAGAACAATCTCGACCTGTCGAAGATCGCCGGCACCGGCAAGGACGGCCGGGTGACCAAGGGCGACGCCCTGGCCGCCCTGGAAGCCCGCGCCAACGCCCCGGCCCCCGTCGCCGCCCCGGCCGCGCCGCGCGCCATCCACGAGCGCGAAGAGCGGGTGAAGATGACGCGCCTGCGTCAGACGATCGCCCGCCGCCTGAAGGAAGCCCAGAACAACGCCGCCATGCTGACGACCTTCAACGAGGTCGACATGACGGCGGTGATGGCCCTGCGCAATCAGTACAAGGACGTCTTCGAGAAGAAGCACGGCGTGAAGCTGGGCTTCATGTCCTTCTTCACCAAGGCCGTGGTGGCCGCCCTGAAGGCCGTGCCGGACGTCAACGCCGAGATCGACGGGACCGACATCGTCTACAAGAACCACTACGACATCGGCGTCGCCGTCGGCACCGAGAAGGGCCTGGTGGTTCCGGTCGTCCGCGACGCCGACGCCCTCAGCCTGGCCGACATCGAGAAGAGCATCGGCGCCCTGGGCAAGAAGGCCCGCGACGGCCAGCTGGCCATCGAGGACATGCAGGGCGGCACCTTCACCATCACCAACGGCGGCATCTACGGCTCGCTGATGTCGACCCCGATCCTCAACGCGCCGCAGTCCGGCATCCTCGGCATGCACGCGATCAAGGAGCGGGCCATGGTCGTGGGCGGCAAGATCGAGGTCCGGCCGATGATGTACCTGGCGCTGAGCTACGATCACCGCGTGGTCGATGGCCAGGGCGCGGTGACCTTCCTGGTGAAGGTCAAGGAAGCCCTGGAAGACCCGCAGCGCCTGCTGCTGGAGCTGTAGTCGTTTCCACCGAACCAGAATTGAGGGGGAGCCGCGAGAGCGGCTCCCCCTTTTTCGTCGCGCCAGGACTACCCCATGACCACGACCCGAGACCAGCTCTTCCTCCTCCGCCCCGACTGGACCGACCAGGGCCGTGACTGGTTCTGCATGGCCTGCGCGGCCGTGGAGGGGTTCCTCGGTTACTATCCGGCCGTACGCGACCAGCTCGAGATCGCCTACCTGCCCTATGCGCGCCCGCGCCACCCGGTGGTCGACCTGCTGGGCGAGGCCCACCAGAACCTGCCGACCCTGATCCTGGCCGCGCCCTTCGCGCACCCGGATCTGCGGGAGGACGACGTCGGCGAAGCCAATGGCCGGCTGTTCGCCACCAACGAGGGGCCGATCACCCGCTACCTGGCCGCCCGCTACGGCGTGTCGCCGCCGCATCCTTGAGTCGAGCCCGGGTTCGGGTACGGTCTTCGTCCAGGAGGCGCTCATGAGCCTGACCGAGATCGCCCGTTTCGCGGACCTGACCGAAGCCCAGATCGCCGCCTCGCGCCTGCGGGCCGAGGGCGTGTCGGTGCTGCTGCAGAACGAGTACTGGGGAACCAGCGACTTCATCATGAGCATCGCCATGGGCGGCTTTCGCCTGTGGACCCCGGCCAGCGAGGCCGAGGAGGCCCGCCTGCTGATCGCCGAACTGCGCGGCGCCGCCGCGCCGCCGCTGGACCCCGAGGACGACGCGCCCGCCGCGCCGCCCGACGCCCCGGCCGCGCAGGTGGCGCGCACCGGCGTGGCCCTGTTCCTGGCCATGACCTTCGGCGGGGTGGCCGGTTTCCTGGTGGCGGGACCGCGCCGGGCGCGGGGCGGCCATCACGCCGTCCTGGCCGGGGTGGCCATGGCGCTCGCGACGCTCTGCGGCGTCGTCGGCCTGCTGCTGGTCGGCGCCTGGCTCAGCGTCGGATTGCGCTGAGCCGCCACCGCGCTTCCTCCCGGCGCCGCTTGGGGCTAGCCTCGCGCCAGATCCTGGGGAGGACGCCATGAAATACCTGCGCTGGCTGCTCGTCGTGGCCGTGACCCTGTACGCGTTGACGAGCGCGATACCGGCGAGCTTCACCGTGCTTCACAAGCTGCATCTGCTGAAACTGCCCGCGATGGTGAAATCGCACGGGGTGTTGATGGACGCGATGTCCTGGCCCCAGGTGATCCTCTGGTGGGTGGCGGTGGTCCTGTTCCTGGTCGCCGCCTGGCGGCTGGCCTTCGCCAAGGGGCGGGCGTGGCTGGTCTTCGTGATCGCCTTCGCCGGCGACCTGCTCGGCTGGCTGTGGATGCAGGGACCGGCCTATGACGCGACCTTCCCGGCCAGTCAGCGCCAGTCCGACCTCGTGATCCTTGCCGTGCTGGCGGTCATCGGGGCGTTGATCGCCTGGGTCGAATTGCGCAAGACGCCTTTGAACTAGAGCGTTTTCGAGCCAAGTGGGCGCCGGTTGGCGTGAAGAAAACGCGCCAAGGCAAATCTACGGCATCCGACCTGATGCAATCAGGTCGGATGCCGTAGACCTTTAGCGCTCTGTGGGTTGATCCTTGGGACAGAGGCGCTAGGAAGTACGCGCGCGCGCCGACCCCTTGGGAAACCGGGGGCAGGCCCCATTTTCTGTCCGGCGCCATTCGCGGCGCGTCTCAAGGCGAAGATCCATGGCTCAATACGACGTCGTCATCATCGGGGGCGGCCCCGGCGGCTACAACGGCGCGATCCGCGCCGGGCAACTGGGTCTGAAGACCGCCATCGTCGAAGGACGCGGCAAGCTGGGCGGCACCTGCCTGAACGTCGGCTGCATGCCGTCCAAGGCCCTGCTGCACGCCTCGGAACTGTACGAGGCCGCGACCGGCGGCGAGTTCGCCAAGCTGGGCATCGAGGTCAAGCCGAAGCTGAACCTGGTCCAGATGATGGCCCAGAAGGCCGAGAGCGTCGAAGCCCTGACCAAGGGCGTCGAGTTCCTGATGAAGAAGAACAAGGTCGACTACATCAAGGGCTGGGGCCGCATCGACGGGCCCGGCAAGGTGGTCGTGAAGGCCGAGGACGGTTCGGAAACCGTGCTCGAGACCAAGAACATCGTCATCGCCACGGGCTCGGAGCCGACCCCGCTGCCGGGCGTGACCATCGACAACAAGCGCGTCGTCGACTCGACCGGCGCCCTGAGCCTGCCGGAAGTTCCCAAGAGCCTGATCGTCATCGGGGCTGGCGTCATCGGCCTGGAGCTGGGTTCGGTGTGGAAGCGCCTGGGCGCCGAGGTGACCGTGGTCGAGTTCCTCGACCGCATCCTGCCGGGCACCGACACCGAGGTCGCCAACGCCTTCCAGAAGATCCTCGCCAAGCAGGGCTTCAAGTTCAAGCTGGGCGCCAAGGTCACAAGCGCGACCGCCTCCGCCAAGCAGGTGGAACTGACCGTCGAGCCGGTGGCCGGCGGCGCGGCCGAGACCCTGCAGGCCGACTATGTGCTGGTGGCCATCGGCCGTCGTCCGTTCACGGAAGGCCTGGGGCTGGAAAGCGTCGGCATCGTGCCCGACAAGCGCGGCGTGATCGCCAACGACCACTTCAAGACGACCGCTCCTGGCGTCTGGGTGGTCGGCGACGTCACCAGCGGCCCGATGCTGGCCCACAAGGCCGAGGACGAGGCCGTGGCCTGCATGGAACTGATCGCCGGCAAGGCCGGTCACGTGAACTACGGCATCATCCCGGGCGTCATCTACACCAGCCCGGAAGTCGCCACGGTCGGCCAGACCGAGGACGACCTGAAGGCCGCGGGCGTCGCCTACAAGGTCGGCAAGTTCCCGTTCCTGGCCAACAGCCGCGCCAAGATCAACCACGAGACCGACGGCTTCGTGAAGGTGCTGGCCGACGCCAAGACCGACCGCATCCTCGGCGCCCACGCCGTCGGCCCGAACGTCGGCGACATGATCGCCGAGATCTGCGTGGCCATGGAGTTCGGCGGCTCGTCGGAAGACGTGGCCCGCACCTGTCACCCGCACCCGACCCGCTCGGAAGCCTTCCGCCAGGCGGCGATGGGCGTCGAGGGCTGGACGATGCAGGCCTAGCCTGTCCAAGAGTTAACGGGCGAGTTCGCCCGATCGCGCGTAACGTGGCGGGGTTTCGGCAACGGAGCCCCGCCATGCTTTTGTCCGCCATGCTGCTGGCCGCCGCCGTCCAGGCCACGCCGCTCGTCCCGCCAAGCGAGATCCTGGCGCGAGGCGGGCGGGTCACGGTCTACGCCTCGAAGGACCAGGCCCTTCAGGCGATGAAGGCGGAGAGCGCCTGCCGGGAATCCGGCCTGCAACTGGCCGAACAACCCGCGCCCGACGTCGCTGCCAAGGTCAAACGGCTGGGCGACCTGCCGCCGGCCAACCACACCCTGACCGTGCTGCGCAGCGTCGACGGCTGCCCGGTGTCGTCCACCATCCGCTTCAACGTCGACCGGCCAGCCAGGCGCTAGACGCAAAAAACCCCGCCGGGCAAAGGGCGGGGCTTTCCTGGTCCGCGCGGACGGTACGCTACTGAACCCTAGAACTCTTCCCATTCGTCGGCGGCCGGCTTGGCCGAGCCGGCGAAGGCGGCGAGCTTAGCCTGGGCCGCGCGCACCGGGTTGGCGCCGGGACGGCTGGTCGCGGTGGCGGGAGCCGGGCCCGAGGCGCGCGGCGCCGGCCGGTACGGGGGAGGCGCGGCGCGGCGGGTCGGCGCGCGGGCGGCCCCATCCTGGGTAGAATGGGCGCCGTTGACCTGGAAGCGGCCGATCATCTGCATCAGGCTGTTGGCCTCGCCCTTCAGGGCGTGGCTGGCGGCGGTGGACTGCTCGACCATGGCCGCGTTCTGCTGGACCGTCTGGTCCATCTGGTTGACGGCGGCGTTGACCTCGTTGAGGCCGGTGGCCTGCTCGGCGCCGCCGGCCGCGATCTCGCTGACCAGGGCGTCGATCTCGCTGACCTTGCCGACGATGGCCTGCAGGGCCTCGCCGGTCTGGCCGACCATCGACACGCCCTGGCCGACCTGCTGCGAGGAGGTCGAGATCAGGGTCTTGATCTCCTTGGCGGCGTCGGCCGAGCGCTGGGCCAGAGCCCGCACTTCCTGAGCGACGACCGCGAAGCCGCGACCGGCGTCACCGGCCCGCGCCGCTTCGACGCCGGCGTTCAGGGCCAGGAGGTTGGTCTGGAAGGCGATCTCGTCGATGACGCCGATGATCTGGCTGATCGACTGCGACGACTTCTCGATCTGGTTCATGGCGTCGACCGCGCCGCGCACCACGACGGCCGAGCGCTCGGCGTCGGTGCGGGTCGAGGTGACGACGCGCGAGGCTTCCACCGCGCCGGCCGACGAGCGCTTCACCGTGGCGGTGATCTCGTCCAGGGCGGCGGCGGTCTCTTCCAGGCTGGCGGCCTGCTGCTCGCTGCGGCGCGACAGGTCGTCGGCGGCCGCGGCGATCTCGTCGCTGCCGGCCCCGATGCTGTTGGCGGCCTGGACGATGGTGCGCATCGCCTCTTCCATCTGGGCGATGGCGCCGTTGAAGTCGTTCTGCAGGCGCTGGTAGGCCTGCGGGAACTCGGCGTCGACGCGATAGGTCAGGTCGCCCTCGGCCAGGCGGGTCAGGCCGGTGGCGATGTTCTCCATGACGAAGGCCTGTTCGCGGGCGGCGGCCTCGGCGGCCTGCTGGTTGCGCTGGCGCTCGGCCTCGGTCTCGGCGGTGGCGCGTTGCTGGGCGGCTTCGGCGGTGCGCAGGGCCAGGGCGTTGTCCTTGAACACCTGGACCGAGCGGGCCATGGCGCCGACCTCGTCCTTGCGCTGCGCGCCGACCACCTGGACGTCCACCGAGCCCTGGGCCAGCACTTCCATGGTGCGCGACAGGTTGGTGAGCGGGGCCGAGATCTTCGAGCGGCCGATCCACAGGGCGAAGGCCATGGCGGCGGCGGAGGCGATCAGGCCGAAGACGATGCTCAGCAGCGAGCCGGTCGCGGACTGCTTGGCGGCCTTGGCCACCATGGCGCGGGTCTGTTCGCTGTGGGTGTTGGTGTAGGTGGCGACGTCCTTGCTCAGGCTGGCGATGTCGGGGTCGATGACGCCCATCACCATCTTGGCGGCGTCGTTGGCGTCCTGCAGGCCCAGGTCCGCGCCCTGGCGGGCGCTGGAATAGACCCGGTCCAGGCGCACCTGGAAGTCGGCGACCATCTTGGCGGAGCTCGGGTCGGTCTGCTTGATCCTGCCGAGGGCGATCTTGCCCTCCTGGTAGGCGTTGTCGATCTCGGCGCTGGCCGCCTTGGCCTCGGCCGAGGAGGCCGGGTTGGCGATCGTGCGATAGGCCGCGTAGCCGATGATCGCGATGCGCCTGTTGAAGCGCGCGCCTTCGAGCTCGGACGGGGCGCGTTGTTCGACGAGCACCTTGGTGGCGGCTTCCGACACCCTGGCCTGCCAGGCGCCGACGCCGGTGATGGCCAGGGCCACGATCGTCAGGATGATGGCCGGCAGAGCCACCTTGGTGGAGATCTTCAGATCGTCGAATTTCATCGCAAACCCCCTGTCCGGACGACCCAACAAACGGGGCGGGCGCCGGTCCGGGGTCCAGAAGCCGCGAACGCTGTAAAAACGCGGTTAATCCCGGGGCCTTGGCTGAACGCGCGGGGCGGAATGTCACGAAATTGGTCGCGCGCCACCCAATCTCTGCGCGCTGTAATGGCAATGATGTCGACTCCTCAACCTTGACGGTGCAATGTCGGGTCGCGCGAAACGGCCCCGGGGGGCGGCCGCGCATGGGGGATGGACATGACCAACGCCAAGCGACCCAACATCCTGCTGATCACCTGCGACCAGTACCGTTTCCCGCGGTTCTCCTACGGTCCGGACGCCGGCTTCAACGAGGCGCTGAAGCGCGTCCTGGGCTTCCAGCGCGAGGAGGAGGGCGTCGTCAATCCCTACGCCCAGTACTTCCCCGGCCTGACGGCCCTGCGCGACAACGCCGCGCTGCTGCGCAACCACACCATCGCCGCCAGCGCCTGCACGCCCAGCCGGGCGACGATCTATACGGGCCAGTACGGAACCAAGACCGGGGTCACCCAGACCGATGGCCTGTTCAAGAGCGGGGACTCGCACAACTTCCCGTGGCTGGCGGCCGACGGCATTCCGACGCTGGGCACGTGGATGCGCGAGGCCGGCTACTCGACCCACTATTTCGGCAAGTGGCACGTCAGCAATCCGCCGGACCATTCGCTGCAGGCCTACGGCTTCGACGACTGGGAAGAGTCGTTCCCCGAGCCGCACGGGGCGGCGATCAACAATCTGGGCGTCTATCGCGACGCCGGCTTCACCGACCAGGCCTGCGCCTTCATCCGCCGTCAGGCCCTGGCCTTGAACTACAACTACGCGGTCGCCGTCGCCCAGGCCGACGATCCCTACGCCACCGGGCCCGATCCGACCGACACCCCGCCGTGGTTCGCGGTGGCCTCGTTCACCAACCCGCACGACATCGCCACCTATCCGGCGGTGATCGCCCAGGCCCTGCCGACCCCGGACGACTCCGGGACCCAGTCGATTTTCGGCCCGCTGACCGTGCCGCTGGCGGGCCAGAAGACGCCGGCCCCGACCGCCGGCACGGCCCAGATCGCGCTCAATCCCCAAGGCTTCCCGCAGGACTGCGCCAAGGCCTCGCCGACCCAGGACGAGGACCTGTCGAGCAAGCCCAGCTGCCAGTTCGACTATTCCTACAAGGTCGGTCTGGCCCTCAACGCCAAGACCGGTTTCAACATGGTCCTGGGCCTGCAGAACAGGTTCCCCAAGGTTCCCGAGGACGAGGCCAGGGCCAAGGAGAAGGCCGTCAAGCTGGCGCTGAAGGGCACGATCCCGTTCCAGCTGAGCGACGACCCGGCCGGGACCACCCTGGAGTTCCTGCAGCTCTACGCCTGGCTCCATTCGGTGGTCGACACCCACGTGGCGGCGGTGCTGAATACGCTGGAAGAGACCGGCCAGGCCGGCAACACCATCGTCGTCTTCCTGGCCGACCACGGCGAATATGCCGGAGCCCACGGCATGATGATGGAGAAGTGGCACACCGCCTATCAGGAGGCGCTGCACGTGCCGGTGATCGTCCGCTTCCCGCCGCAGCAAAGCGCGGGCGGGACGGGGCCGGTCGAGCCGGCCTTCGTCGAGACGCGCCAGATCGACGCCCTGACCAGCCACATCGACATCCTGCCGACCATCCTGGGCCTGGCCGGGGTGGCCAAGAAGGAGCGCGAGGCGATCGCCGCCAAGCTGGCCGTGGAGCGTGATACGCCGCCGCTGCCCGGCGTCGACCTGGCTCCCCTGCTGCGGGGTGAGACCGACACCGTGATCGAGCCGGACGGCCGCGAGCGCCAGGGCGTGCTGTTCATCACCGACGACGAGATCACCGCGCCCCTGCCGCGACCGGCGATCCCCGACCTGAACAACGAGAAGTGCGAGCGGGAATTCGAGATCTACAACCTGGTGGTCGAGGTGGTGCGGACCACCAACGAAGGCCGCCCCCCGGTCGACCTCGCGCCGAGCTCGGTGCGCCAGCCCAACCACGTCCGCTGCGTGCGGACCAAGGACTTCAAGCTCAGCCGTTATTTCGACCCGTCCAGGCCCGAGCCCCGGTTCCAGGAATGGGAGATGTACGACCTGAACCTCGACCCCAACGAGGCGATCAACCTGGTGCAGGTGACGGTGAGCCCGCCGACCGCCCACACCGACCTGCCGTCGCCGTTCGTCACGGCCGAGGTGCAGGCCCATGCGGATCGGCTGGCGACGTTGCTGGCGGAGCTGGAGGCGCGGGACCTTTAGGGCGACGCACGCCATTGAAACCCGCCTCCGACGCCCGATAGTCTCGCCGCAAATCACGGGGAGGCGACATGAAGTTGCTCAAGAATGTTTTCGCGCCGCGCACCGCCGGCTACGACGTGCTGCGGCTCGCCGTGTGCCTGCTGCTCAGCGTCCACGGCTGGTATCGCTTCTACGAGGGCAGCCTGCCGGTGCTGGCCGGCATTCTCGAGGCCCGGGGCTTTCCGTTCGCCCTGGTCCTGGTCTGGCTGGTGAACCTGGCCGAGACCGGCGGGACGCTGCTGCTGGCCCTGCGTATTCTTCCCGTGCCGATCTCGCTGATCCTGGCCGGCATCTATGCGACCGGCGTCGTGCTGTTCCACTGGAGCCAGGGCTTCTTCGTGGTCGGGCCGGGCACGGCGGGCTGGGAGTACAGCGCGCTGTTGATCGTCTGCCTGCTGATCACCGCGGCGGTCAACCTGCCCGGGCGAAGCGGCAGGCGCGCCTAGGCCCGCGGATGCGCCTTGCCATAGGCCGCCAGCAGGCCGGCGGCATCGACCTGGGTGTAGCGCTGGGTCGTCGACAGCGAGGCGTGGCCCAGCAGGTCCTGGATCGCGCGCAGGTCGGCGCCGGCCCCCAGCAGGTGGGTGGCGAACGAGTGGCGCAGGGCGTGCGGCGTGGCGCGGTCCGATAGGCCCAGCCGGCCGCGCAGAAGCTGCATGGTGGCCTGGACGTGGCGCGGCGACAGCGGCCCGCCGCGTTTGGCCCGGAACAGCGGCTCGTCCGGGGCCAGCACGAAGGGAAGGGCGGCCAGGTAGACGTCGATCCGCTCACGCACGATGTCGAGCACGGGCGTGATCCGGGTCTTGCCGCCCTTGCCGGTGATCCGCAGGCTGTCGGCCAGGGGCGCGTCGCGGCGGACGAGCGACAGGGCTTCGGAGATCCGCAGGCCGCAGCCCCACAGCAGGGTCAGCACCGCTTCGTCGCGGGCCACTTCCCAGTCGTCGCGGTCGGGGTCCAGGCCGATCTCGGCGATCAGGCCGTGGGCCTGGTCCTCGGTCACCGGACGCGGCGCCCCGACCTTGATGCGCGGCCCGCGCACCAGGCCGATGGCCGCGTTGGGCGTGTCGAGACGATGGTCGAGATAGCGGTGGAAGGCCCGGATCGACGACAGGCTCTGCGACAGCGAGCGCGGCGACAGGCCCTCCTTGCCAGGGGAAGTCTCGTCCTCCCGGCGGAAGGCCAGGTAGGCGCGCAGCTCGGCGGCGGTGATCCCGCCGAGGTCGGCGACCGACAGGGGCTCGCCGCGATGGCGCTCCAGGAAGTTCAGATAGGCCAGCGTGTTGTCGCCATAGGCCCGCACGGTGCGGGGCGAGGCGCGGCGCTCGTGGGCCAGGTGCTCCAGCCAGGCGGCGAGGGCCTGGCGGGCGGTGGTGGGGGCGGTCATCTCTTCGCCACTGCATAAATCTTGTCATCCCGGACAAGCGCGTAGCGCGCAGATCCGGGACCGCCGGAAGCGCATGCGTGATTCCTCCCCCGCTTCACGGGGAGGGGAAAAATCACAGAACCGGCCAACGCTCGGCCGTGCGCTCGACCACGCGGGCCAGGAACGACACCAGTTCGGTTCCCATGTCGGCGGTGAAGCCTTCGGGGTCGGCCGAGCCGAAGGCCAGCAGGCCCTGGCGCGAGGGCTCCCACAGGGCCAGGCGGACCAGGGCCATGCTCTTGATCTGGTCCAGCTTGTCGCCGAACAGGCCCAGGGCCGGGGCGTGGAAGCCCATGCGGGCGACGCCGTGGGCGCCCATGATCATCTCGATCTGGCCGTCGATCAGGGCGTGCCAGCCGGCCGGGACCCGGCCGGGGCCTTCCAGCACGACGACGCCGGCCGCCAGGCCGAAGCGCAGGGCGGCCATGTCGTCGACCCGGCGGGCCAGGTCGGAATGGTTGCGGGCGTCGAGCAGGTCGATCACCGCCGCGTGGGTCTGGGCCTGGGCCGAGAAGTTGGCGCGGGCCGTGGCCTCGATCTCGCGGCGGACGATGGCCTCGCGCTGATGGGCGGCCGAGGCGCGGGCCAGGGCCAGGGGGCCGAAATCGACGACGTTGCTGGCGTCGGGCCGCAGGCCCAGGTCGCTGAGCAGGTCGGGATCCTGGTGCAGGAAGGTCGGCGCGGCCCGCAGGAAATCGCGGACGGCGTCGGCGTCGACCTCTTGGCGCAGCATGGCTTGTGTCGCGTCGGTCATGATCTGCCTACTCCATCCACACTCGATCCCCCTGTCGATCACGGGCGGGGTCAGCCCCGATGAAGCCCCAAGTCGGTTAACAGCCGCTTGATGACGCGGTGACGCGCCGTCTCGACCTGGGGACGTTTCCGAGGCAGAACCGGTCTCTCCCCATGTTTGGTCCCATGCCCCGCATCGCCTCCGTCCTGCTGCCCATGCCGCTGCCCGAGGCGTTCGACTATGCCGAGCCCGAGGGGCTGGGCCTGGCGGTCGGCGACCACGTCACGGTGCCGCTGGGCCCGCGCGTGATTCGCGGCGTGGTCACCGCCCTGCGCGACGGGACCGGCGGCAACCGGCCGC
>NZ_AKKF01000077.1 GCF_000281955.1 Caulobacter sp. AP07
ACATCCAGACCTCGCGGACGGCGGACGGGGTGGCGGGCTACGCCGCGCCGAGGGTCGTGCGGGTGGGGGTGCGGCTGGCGCTTTGAGCCTCAACGCAGCTCAAAAGCCCGTCATCCCCCGCTTTGTGCGGGGGACCCAAGCGGCGGTTCAGTTGATACGCGGAATGATGCGGCCGGCTCGGCTTGGGTCCCCCGAACAAGTCGGGGGATGACGACTGTTTGCAATGAGAAGGTGTCCGTCACCGCACCGACTTTCCCTGAAACACCACCCTCGCCCCCTTGACCACCGCCGCTCCCAACTCCGCCGCGTCCCAGTTGGTCAGCCGCACGCAGCCATGCGACGCGCGCTTGTTGACCAGCCTCGGGTCCGGCGTGCCGTGGATGCCGTAGGTGTCCTTGGTCAGGTCGATCCAGGTCGAGCCCACGGGGTTGTTCGGTCCTGCCTTGATGGTTAGCTTGCTCTTCGGCTTGCCGAAGGTCAGGCGCGAGGGGTCGTAGGTGTAGGTCGGGCGCGGGGCGACGGTATTGACCGCCCACTCGCCGACCGGCGCCGGGCGCTCGGTGCTGCCGACCGTGGCCGGATAGACCGCCAGCAGCCGATCGTCGTCGGCATAGGCCTTGAGCACGCCCCGGGCGTTGTCGATCCCGATGCGGGTCACCTTGCCGTCCAGGCCCTCGGGGCCCAGGGCGGCGACCACGATGGTGGCGCCCGCCTGGCCGAAATCGACGCCGGGGTTGAGCGCCTGGAGCAGCGGCTCGTCCATGTGGAACCGCTCGGCAAGGGCCTCCAGCGGGCTGCCGTAGGACAAGGCCGGCAGCCCGGCCATGGCCTCGTAGTCGTCCTTGGGGAGGTCGGCGACGAATGGGCCGGCGACGTCTTCTTGCGTAATGAGATAGTCGGTCAGGGCCGGGCCGGCGTCGGCGGCGACCAAGGCGTCCCAGACGGCGGGGCTCAGCTTGCCGTCGACGGTCAGGCGGCGGGCCTCCTGGAAGGCGCTGACGGCGATGGCCAGGTTGGAGCCCTCCTGGCCGTCGATGACCCCGGGCGAGAAGTGGGCGCGGTCCAGCAGCACCTGGGCGCGGGTCAGATAGGCCTGCTTGGCCTGCGGCGTCATGGCGGCGGGATCGAAAGCGGCGCCGTTGACGGCCTGGGCCAGAGGCGAAGGCGCGGCCGGGACGGGAGCGGGTGGGGCGGCGACCACCGGCGGCGGGGCTGGGGCCTGGGTGGCTGGCCTCTGCGCGACTGGCGGCTTGCGCTCCGGTGTCGGGTCCGAACAGGCGGCGGTGGCCATGACACAGCCGAGCAGCAGGGCGACAGGACGCGGGATCGAGGGCATGAACAGCTCCAGGCGGAACGCCTTGCCCTTCTGAAGGCTTCAGCCATGGCGAAGTTCCCCACCGCGCCCCCCCGGGGCCAAGGAGCCCCGATTGAAGATCCTGCGTCGGCTGATCTGGGTCCTGGGCGCGCTGGCCGTGCTCGCCGCCGCCTTCGGCGCGTGGCTGATGTGGACCGGCGGCGCCCAGGCGCCCCCGCCGGGCGAAAGCGCCGAATACGCTCCGCCGATCGACCAGCACTTCCCGTCCAGCGACCCGCCGTCCAGCCCGACCTTCATCCCCGCCTCGACGGACGGCGGACCGCCCGAGGACTGCCAGTCCGGCGGTGCCTGGGCCGGCGCCGCCCCGGCCAACGCCGCCTCGCTGACCACCCTGGCCTGGGCGCCGTTCGGGCGCGGCGAGGTCGGCTGGGAGATCTACGCCCCGCGCGTCGCCCACGAGATCGCCACCGCCTGCGCCCCGGGCACGCCGCGCTTCGCCGCCGCCCTGGCCCGATGGCAGGGCGGGCACGGATTGAGGTCCACGGGGACCTTCGACCCGGAGACCTTCGAGGCGATGCAGGCGCGCTGGCGTCGGGCCCGGCCGTTCGCGCGGGTCAACGCCGAGGGAATCTGCCCGGGCGCGCCGCCGGTCTCGGGCCTGGCCACCGCCGGACCGGAGGAGAGCTATGGCGGCAAGACCATCCAACTGCGGCCTGGCGCGCTGGACGCCTATCGCCGGATGGTCGCCGAGGCCAGGGCGGCCGGGGTGGTGCGACGGCCCGAGGCGCTGGCCATCTTCTCGGGCTTCCGCGACCCCGCCGCCGACGCCGCCCGCTGCGCCCAGGACAACAACTGCCAGGGCGTGGTGCGCACCATCTGCTCGGCCCACCGCACGGGCCTGGCCATGGACGTCTACATCGCCGCCGCCCCCGGCTTCGGCCCGGACTCCAGCAACGACGCCAACCGGCTGATCATGACGCGGTCGGACGTCTATCGTTGGATGGTCGCCAACGCCGGGCGGTTCGGCTTCGTCAACTATCCCTTCGAGCCCTGGCACTGGGAGTGGAACGGCGAGCCGATGCTGCCCGGCGTGCCGATCAGCAGCCTGCCGCAGGCCGGGTCGGGCAACCCCACCGACCCGCTGCTCATTCCGCCCGCAACACCGGGGCCGGGCGCTGGGCCAAGGCCAGGGCCGCCGCCAGCAGGCCGCCCGCCGTCGAAAGCCCCGCCGCGCCGGCCAGCAAGGCCATGACCCCGCCCCAGTCGACGCTCCAGCTGGCCTCGAACACCTTGACCACCACCGGCCAGGCGGCGGCGAAGCCCAGGGCCACCCCGGCCGTCCCGGCGATCAGCCCGACCGCGCCATATTCGATGGCGTAGGCCGCCAGGATCTGGCCGCGCGTCGCGCCCAGCACCTTCAAGGTCGCCGCCTCGCGCGCCCGGGCCCGCGCCCCGGCGGCGATCGCCCCGGCCAGCACCAGCAGACCGGCCAGTCCCGCCACCGCCGCCGCCCCGCGCACCGCCAAGGCCAGGCGGTCGAACAGGGCGGCCGCGGCGTCGAGCTGTTCGCGGACGCTGATCACGTTGACGCCTGGAAAGCTGGCGCCGAGCCGGCGGGTCAGGGTGGCCTCGCGGGCCTTGTCCAGGCGAGCGATGGCGACGCTGCGCAGCGCCGCGCCCTCCAGCGCCTTGGTGTCGAGGATCAGGTTGAAATTGGGCCCGAAGCCGCCGAACTCGATCTTGCGCAGCACGGCGATCCTGGCGTCGATGTCGCGGCCCAGGATGCTGAGGGTGACGGTGTCGCCGATCTTCAGCCCGGCGGCGTCGGCGATTTCGGTGTTGATCGCCAGCAGGGGCGGGCCGGCATAGCCGGGCTTCCACCACTGGCCCGCGACCAGGCCGCCGTCGGTCGGCTCGCCGGCCAGCAGCGACAGGCCGATGTCGTTGTCGAAGGCCCAGCGCTGGCCGGGCTTGATGGCGTCGAGGTCGACCGGCTTGCCCTTCAGGCCGCTGATCCGGCCGGTGGCGAAGGGCATGCGCAGATAGGTCTGGGGCGTCGGCGGGCCCATGGCGCGCGCGACCTCGGCGTCGAAGGCGGCGGCCTGGTCGCCGGGGATCTCGGTGAACACCATGGCCGGGGCGGTGCGCGGCGCCACACTGGTGACCTGGGCCAGCAGGGCCGACTGGATCAGCACCACGCAGGCCAGCAGGGCCACGCCCAGGCCGATGGCCGGGCTGGCGGTGCGGGCCGCCGAGCGCGGTCCGGCCAGGTTGGCCAGGCCCAGCTTGGCCGGACCGCTGGCCAGCCGCCGGACCCGGCCCGCCCCCCAGGCGGCGAACAGGCCCAGCGCCCACAGCAGGCCGAACGACACCGCGACGCCGGCGATCATGATCCCGGCCGCGAGCGGCGTCGGGGCGGTGACCACGGCCAGGGCCGCCAGGCCCGCGCCGGCCAGCACCGCGCCCAGGGTTTCCAGGCCCAGCGGGATGCGGCCGCCCAGGCTGCGGCGGAACAGGGCCGAGGGCGGGGTGCGGCGCGCTCTCGCCAGCGGGACCAGCGAGAAGGCCGCCGCCGCCAGCAGGCCGAACAGCCCGGCCTTGGCCAGCGGCCAGGGATAGACCGCGAACAGGGCCGGGATCGGCAGGGACGACCCGGCCAGCTGTCCCAGGATCAGCGGCGCGACGGCCCCGACGACCAGGCCGATGGCCACGCCCAGGGTGGCCAGCAGGCCGATCTGCACCAGGTAGAGGTTGCGGATCAGCGCCCCGTCGGCGCCCAGGGCCTTGAGCACGGCGATCGATGGTTCGCGGGTGGCCAGATAGGCGCTCACCGCCCCGGCCACGCCCAGGCCGCCGGCGACCAGCGAGGCCAGGCCGATGAAGCCGAGGAAATATTCCAGCTGGTCGATCAGCCGCCGCGCGCCGGGCGCGGCGTCGAGCCGGTCGCGAGCCTGCAGGCCGGCGTCGGGGAAGCGGGCGATGGTCGCCTTGCCCAGGGCGCGCGGATCCTGGCCGGCGGGCAGGGCGATGCGCACGGTGCGGGTCGACAGGCCGCCCGGCGCCAGCAGGCCCGAGCGCTCCAGCACCTCGCCCCGGACCATGACGCGCGGTCCCAGGGCGAAGCCGCGGGACAGGCCGTCGGGCTCGCTGACCAGCACGGCGCGGGCGGTCAGGGTGATCGGGCCGGCCTGGAAGCGGTCGCCGAGCTTCAGGTGCAGCCGGTCCAGCAGGGCCGGCTCGACCGCCGCGCCGGCCACGCCGTCGTGGTCGGCCAGGGCGGCGGCCACGCTGGCAGCGCCGTCCAGCTTCACGGTCCCGGCCAGGGGGAAGCGGGTGTCGACGCCGCGCAGGCTGATCAGCCGTCGCTCGCCGCTGGACGCCTGGGCCATGGCCCGCGCGGCGGCGGTGTAGGTGGTGACGCCCAGCGTGTCGAAGGCGGCGCGCTCGGCGGGGCTGAAGTCGCGGTTGTCGACCCCGAACGACAGGTCGCCGCCGAGGATCTCGCGGGCCTGGCTGGCCAGGCCTTGCCGGAAGGCCTCGGCGGTCGAGCCGGCGGCGGCGATGGCGGCGACGCCCAGGGCCAGGCAGGCCAGGAAGATGCGGAAGCCGCGCACGCCGGAGCGCAGTTCGCGGGCCGCCAGCTTCAGAGAGAGGGCGGCCACGCTCAGGCCTCGATCCGGCCGTCGGCCATCCGCACGATGCGGTCGGCGCGCTCGGCCAGCACCGGGTCGTGGGTGACCATGACCAGGGCCGCGCCGACCTCGGCGACGAGGTCGAACATCAGGTCGGCGACGATGGCGGCGGTCTTGGAGTCGAGGTTGCCGGTCGGCTCGTCGGCGAACAGCAGGGCGGGCCGCGCCGCCAGGGCGCGGGCCAGGGCCACCCGTTGCTGCTCGCCGCCCGACAGCTGGTGCGGATAGTGGGTCAGGCGGGCCGACAGGCCGACGCGGTCCAGCCACTGGCGGGCGGGGGG
>NZ_AKKF01000078.1 GCF_000281955.1 Caulobacter sp. AP07
GCCCGCCGCCACCGGCTCGGCGACGTCGCGCAGGCAATCGGCGCGAAAGCCGTCGGACAGGCTGATGACGATCGCGTCGGTGCGCGCCTCGACCTCGAAGCCGTGCACCACGCCGGCCGGCATCAAGGTCAAGGCGGCCGCCGGCAGGTCGACCTCGTCCTGCTCGAACCGGTAGCGACCCGAGCCGTGGCTCCACAGGGAGATCTGGTGCAGGTGGGCGTGGCGATGGGGACGCACCTGCCCGTGGTGGACATCGACCCGGTCGCGCATGCGCTCGACGTGCACGAACCGCAAGTCCACCGCGCGCGGCGCCTCGCCATAGATATCGAAGAAGGGCACGTCGGCGGCGGCGCTCGGCGATCGCATTTTGAGAAACTGGTCAGTGCTTTTGGCAAGTTCGCCTGTCGGAACGCCCCAGCATAGGCACACTGACGGAAAATTTGGGGAGTGAATGATCGTGTTCTTGAAAAATTGCTGGTACGCCCTGGCCTGGAGCCATGAGGTCCAAGGCGCCGGCTTGCTGGCCCGCAAGGTTATTGGCCAGCCCCTGGTGGCCTACCGCACGGAAGGCGGCGAGGCCGCCGTGCTCATCGACCGCTGCAGCCATCGGTTCGCGCCCCTGTCGCTGGGGCGACGGGAAGGCGACACCCTGCGCTGCATGTATCATGGACTGGTGTTCGACACCCAAGGCGCCTGCGTCCTGGAGCCCGGGCGCAAGCGTCCCAGTCCCAACATGGCGATCCGGTCCTACCCCGTCGTCGAGCGCTACAAGCTGATCTGGGTGTGGATGGGCGAACCCAGCCTGGCCGATCCGGATCTGGTTCCCGATTGCCACTGGCAGGACGACCCGGCTTGGCGGTCGATCCCGGCCTATATCCACTACAAGGCCGACTACCGCCTGATCATGGACAACCTGCTGGACTTCTCCCACCTGTCGTTCGTGCACGAGAACACCCTTGGCGGCTCGCTGGCGATCGCCGAGACCGCGCCGCTGATCGAGCAGATCGACAAGACCGTGCGCATCACCCGTTGGTACAGGAACGAGCCTGACCTCGCGCCCTACCTCAAGGGCGTCGCCGAGATCCAGGGTCCGATCGACCGGTGGAACATCTACGAGTGGCACATGCCGGGCAATGTGCTGAACATGGATTCGGGCAGCGCGCCGGCCGGAACCGGGGCCCCCGAAGGACATCGTGTTCCCGAGGCCCTGCAGTTCCACGCCACCCAGATCGTCACCCCCGAGGACGGCAAGAACAGCCATTTCTTCTGGTCCTACGGCCACAACTTCAATCTGGACGACGCGGTCCTGACCGATCGCCTGGCCGGCCGGATCCTCGAAGGGTTCGAGGAGGACAAGGTGATGATCGAGGCCCAGCAGCTGGTGATCGACCAGGCGCCAGACGATGCGAGGATGGGCTATATTCTGGTCGACGCTGGCCTGGCGCGAGGCCGTCGGTTGTTGGAGCGGCTTCTGGCCGAGGAACAGCAAGGCCTCGCGGTCCCGGCCGAACACTAGACGAGGCCGCCTTGGCGCGAGGCTGCGGCTCGGCCCAACGGCATCGAAAATCGGCGCCGGGCGGCCCTGAGCTGGCGATGGTCACCTCCTCGCGCGCCCACACCGCCCGGCCCGTCGACCGGGCCGGTGTGGCGGGCGCAAGCCGAGCCCGTCGCGGGCAAGAGAGCGTCACATCAGGCCCTCGCTCTTCAAGCTGAGCACCCTGGCGCCGCCGACGATCATGTGATCCCAGACATGGAGGCCCAGCATCTTGGCGGCGTCGGCGATGGTCTTGGTCATCTCCAGGTCCTGGCGCGACGGACTGGGATCCCCGGACGGGTGGTTATGCACCAGGATCATGGCGCTGGCCCCCAGCTCCAGGGCCCGCCGCAGCACCTCGCGCGGATAGACCGGCGCGTGGTCGACCGTGCCTTGGCCCAGGCGCTCGCTGGTCAGCAGTTGGTTCTTGCGGTCCAGGAAGATGACCCAGAACTCCTCGCGCGGCAGGCCGGCCATCAGGGTCTTCAGATAGATCTGCACCGCGCTGGACGAGCTGAGCGGTTGCCGGCCGGGCAGGGCGGCGGCGGCCACGCGCACGGCGGTCTCGCGCAGGAGCTTCAGATCAAAGACCGCCTCTTCGCCGACATGGCGTCCCAACTCGGCGCGATCGGCGGCCAGCGCGGCGGCCAGACCCCCAAAACGCGCGATCAGGGCGTCGGCCGCCGCGCCGGCATCCTCCTGGCCGGCCCGGGCCAGGTGCAGCTCCAGCACTTCGACGTCGTGCAGCACATGCGGGCCATGGCGGCGCGCGATGGACCGCACCCGCGCGGTGCGGTCCATCAGGTCGAAGCGCATCAGGGTGGCGGTCTCGGCCACGGCGGGGTCGAAGGGATCAGGTTGGGTCGTCGAAAGGGTCGGGGAGACGGACATGGCGCCCTCGGCGCTGCCAGCGCCGGACCAAGCTCCGGATCGCTCGCCCCGGTTCCCCTCCCTTTTCCTCCAGGCCCGGGCCGGTCCGACGAGCCAGCGGCCCAAACCCCGAACCGGCTTCGCCCGCCGCCGCCGCCCTCGCGGACCTTACCGCCGCGTCGCTCGCCACCAGGCCACCAGCGCGTCGCGCGAGCCATTGGCCAGTCGCAGCAGCAAGTCGCCGTGACAGGCCGCCGGCGCGCAGAAGCACACCAGATCCTTGCCGCGCAGTTCATCGAGCCGCCGCAGCAGATCATGCTGATCCGCCAACCAGGCGGCGTGCGACGCCACCACCTGGGCCCGATCGCCGTCCGGCCCGATCCGGAACGGATTGCCCCACGCGCTGCCTCGCCCGATGTAGACGGCCTGGGCCGGCGTTCCGCTCATGTGCTTGTTGAGGACCTTGCTCATCGCCTTGCTCCTGAAATCGCCGCTCACCGCGAGCCGCGTCCTCGCCGGAGCTGGCGCCGGGGCCCCATCCGTCACCGAGGCGTCCGAAGCGCGCCTCGGGCAACGGCTTGCCCGTTGACGGATGGGGTGGCGCCGCACGATCGCAAGACGTGGCGCGCCTTGCCCCCCTTGGCCTTACGCCGCCGCCAGGATGGTCTGGGCCGGCCACTTGGCTAGCACCGCGCTCAGCGCCGCCGCCTTGTCCGTCGGCACGAACACTCGGGGCTGATAGTTGATGATCTCCACGAAGCAGCCGAGTTGGACGAAGGCCTGACGCTGGGCGGCGGCCCCGACCACCTCGATCCGCCAGCGATCCATCACCCTGGCGCGCCTCAGCCACAAGCCCTCGGTCAGGGACAGGGACGCGCCTTCGTCGAGGATCATGCGTCGGGCGACGGCGCCGTCGCCGAGCGCCTGGGCGGTGTCGGTCAGTCCCAGGGCGATCTTCAGGGCGGGCACTTGGCCAGGATCCAGAACCCGGCCCAGCCAGCGCCGCCCGTCGGGCGCCTTCAGGCGCCGGACCGTCGCCTGCTTGCTGGGAAGGCTCGACCACACCGGAAGCAACAAGCCCGTGACCAGCGCCATCTCCCGCGAAACCCACGGATCGGCGGCCGCGAGCTCGGCGGCCCAGGCCGCCCGCCACGCCGTCTCGTCGACCGGCTCCCAGGCCGACTCCTCGAACGCCTTGAGCGGGGCGATCGTGCGCTTCTCGGGCCGGATCAGGCGCACGGCCTGGATCAGGCGGTCGTTGTCGTCGGTCGTGGTCAGGCCCTGGACGACCAGGGCCGCGCGACCCGACTTGGTGTTGACCGCCATCAGCAGGGCGACCGGGTCCTGGCCGGCCAGGGCCTTGTCGGCCGAGATCAGGTCTCGCCGCGTGCGGACGGCGAACCGCACCAGCCGGGTCTCGGCCCGGGTGGCCACATCGGTGCGAAGGACTTCCTCGTCCAGCACCTCCAGATCGTCGGCGACGATGTCCTCCATGCCCCGATCCAGCGCGCCCGAGGCGGCGGCCCGCTCCAGTATGCCCGAGAGGATGGCGTCGAAGGCGGCGAACAGGCCGTTCTGGTCCTCGATCCGCAGGGCCAGCAATCGATTGAGGAAGGTGTTCATCGGCGGCATGTCGTCCGAACCCTTGAGGTTGCCCTCATGGTCGAGCAGCGACAGCCCGGTCTTGGCCTCAAAGGCTTCCCGGCTCATGGCCTCCACCTGGCCCATGAACAGCGCGATATAGAAAGCCTGCAGCGCCCGATGCGCCCAAGGGCTTTCCAGATTGTCCTCGGGCCGAAAGAGCCCGTTGCCCGCCGAGCGCCGCTCTCCGCGGGTCAGGGCGCCCAGACTGTCCAGGCGCCGGGCGATGGTCGACAGGAAGCGCTTTTCGCCATGGATGTCGGTCGTCACCGGCCGAAACAGCGGCGCGCTGGCCTGGTTGGTGCGGTGCGAGCGGCCCAGGCCCTGGATCGCCGCGTCGGCCCGCCAGCCCGGTTCGACCAGATAGTGGGCGCGCCGCTGCTGGTTGGCCGCCGCGAGATCGGCGTGATAGCTGCGCCCGGTGCCGCCGGCGTCGGAAAAGATCAGCACGCGCTTCTTGCCGGCCATGAAGGCGTCGGTTTCGGCGCTGGCCGCCGAGGCGCTGCGCCGCTCGACGACTTTTCGCCCGCCATGTGTGACCACACGGCGGGCGCGGCCGGTGATCTCGGCCACCATGTCCGGTCCCAGGGCCTCGAGCACCGCGTCAAGCACGCCCGGAACGGCCGGAAGGCAGGCCAGATGGGCGACGGTCTCGTCGCGCAGGCCCAACGCCGCCTGGCTGAGCACCGGCGCGCCGTCCTCGAACAGGGGGACCAGGGTGATCTCGCCGCCCTCGCCCTCGACCTCGGTCATGGCCTGCACCGGGAAGGCCGACATCAGATAGTCGAGCACCTGGTCCTTGGGCGTCAGGTCGATCGAAAGGTTGTTCCACTCCTCGACCGGGATCTGGGCCAGCTTGCGCTCCATCACCGCGGCGTTGGTGGAGACCACCTGCACGACCGCCGAGCGATCGCTGGCCAGGTCGTCGCGGATCGCCGCGATCAGGCTGGGCGTCTTCAGACCCGCCAGCAGGTGGCCGAAGAACCGAAGCTTGGCCCCCTCGAACGCCGACATCACCGCCGAGGCGGCCTGGCCACTGCGAACCTTGCCCTCCTCGTCGATCACCCCGGTGGCCCGCAAGGCCGCGCGAAGGTTGCGATGGATCAGTTGATAGGCGTCGGCCCAGCCGTTCCAGATCTCCACGTCCTGGTCGGTGAGCCGATGGCCCAGCGCCTCGTATTCCACGCCGTCGAACGACAGGGAGCGGGCGATGTAGAGGCCCAGGGCCTTCAGCTCGCGGGCGATCAGCTCCATCACCGCCACGCCGCCGGTCTCGATGGCGTCGAGGAAGGTTTCGCGGTTGACGAACGGCGCCTCGACTCCACCCCAGAGCCCCAGGCGCGACGCATAGGCCAGGTTCTCCGGCGTGGTGGCGCCCGTGGCCGAGACATAGAGGACGCGAGCCTTGGGCAGGCGGTTCTGCAGCGCCAGGCCGGCCATGCCCTGGAGCGAGGCCTTCTTGGGACCCCGCGCGCCCTTGCCGCCGCCGGCGGCGTTGACCATGGCGTGCGCCTCGTCGAAGACGATCACCCCGTCGAAGTCCTCGCCAAGCCAGGCGACGATCTGGTCGAGCCGCGAGGCCCGCGTCCCGCGCGCCGGCTGGCGCAGGGTGGCGTAGGTCGAATAGAGGACGCCCCGGTCCAGCCGGATGGCGTCGGCCTGCTTCCAGGAGCCTTGCGGGACGATGTCGCTGGCCGCGCCGCCGATCGCCGCCCAGTCGCGGCGGGCGTCTTCGAGCAGGGCGTCGTTCTTGGACAGCCACACCGCGCGGACCCGGCCCTGGGCCATGTTGTCGACGATGATTCCGGCGATCTGCCGGCCCTTGCCGCAGCCGGTGCCGTCGCCGAGGAAGAAGCCCCGCCGAAAGCAGACGGCCTGGGGCGTGTTGGCCTTCACCGACAGGGCGACATGGGCGGCCTCGCCGATCTGCCAGGCCCCCGGCAGCATGACCGCGTGGGCCTCGCCGGCATAGATCACCGTCTCCAGCTGCGCGTCCGAAAGGCTGCGCTCCTGAAGCAGCCGCGCCGGCAGGATCGGGCGGTAGGTCGGGGCCGGCGGCGCCACCGAAGCCATCGGCCGCGACTCGACCAGGGCCGAGGGATGGGGCGCGGCGTCGTCGATCGCGATGCGGCCCAGGCGATAGGCCTGGTAGAGGCCCACGTCCTGGCCCTCGCCGTTCCAGTCGACGATCCGGTAGTCCAGCGGCACGACCTCTTTGATCAGGCCAAGGCGCCCGGCGGGGGTCGCCAGGGCGCGGGCGCGCGGCGCCAGCGCCGCCCCTTGCGAGACGGTGACGAACCGCCGGGGCTTGGCGGTCGCGCGTGCGCTGACCGCCGCGGCGGCCTTGGCGGCGTCGGCGAGGGTTTCGGCCGCGACCAGGACGGCCGGCGCGCCGGCGCCCGGCCCGCGGTCGATCACCAGCAGCCCCGTATCGACCGAGGTCCCGTGCCCGGCATAGGCCCGGGCCCAGAACGCGATGCGGGCGACGACCGCGCCCTGGCGCGACAGGCGCGACAGCGCCGTCTCGTCCTCCAACAGACGGGCCGGAACGATCGCGGCCATCCGGCCGCCGTCGGCCAGGACCTCCAGCCCCGCCTCGAGATGAGCGGCCAGCGCCTGGAACGGCGGATTGACCACCACGGCGTCGAACGACCCGGAGGCGGTCAGCAGGTCTTTCAGGTGGACCGCGTCGTGGCGCGTGCGCGGCGCCTGAACGAAGAGCCCGTCCAGCAGACCGGCCCGGCCGTCGGCGAGCTCGTTGAGCGCGAGGTCCGCGCCGCAGGCCTCGGCCAACACCGCCAGCAGGCCGGTGCCCGCCGACGGCTCCAACACCTTGTCGCCGGGCCGCACCTGGGCGGCCAGGACGGCCAGCGCGCCAAGCTCGGGCGGCGTGGAGAACTGGTCCAGCGCCACCTGCTCTTCGGAGCGGCGGGTCTGGGTCGGGGTCAGGGCCGAGAGGCTGGCGAGCAGCGCGCAGATCTCGGCCGGCGCGTCCTCCAGGCGCGCGACCTGTGGGGCCATGCGCCGGATCTGCAGCACCAGCGCGGCCTCGACGGCGTCATAGGCCTCGCGCCAGGTCCAGGCGCCATCGACGTCGGCGCCGCCGAACGCCGTGGTCATCACCCTGGCGATCAGCTTGCGGTCCAGGGGCCGCGAACGATTGAGCTGGGCGGCCAGGGCGCGGGCGGCGGCGAGCAGATTGGCCGAGGCGTCGGCCGAGCTGGCGGCGAACAGGGGCAGGGAAGCGTTCATGGCGGGGCTCTGGCTCACCCGCCGCGGAGGGCTCCTCCCTCCAGACCCGACGGGCTCGTTCCGCCCGCCTTCCTCACTTCATCCTTTGCGCCGCGCCGGCCGCCGCGTCAGTCGGCCAAGGCCTGGTCCGGCCGCCAACGCCGCACCAGGGCCTCGATCTCGGCGCGGTCCATCACCACGTCCGGATAGACATTGTTGCGGGCGACGAAGGCGAACACCTGGATCATGTCGCCAGCGGCCAGATCGTCGAGCAACCACAGCTGGGTCAGGTCGAAACCGCCCAGGTCGCCGGCGTTCCACCAGGCCAGCAGGAAGTCGGCCGCCGCCTTGCTGGCCCCGGTGTCGTCCATGGCCAGGGCCACCAGCCGGCTCAGGGCGATCTGCGTCTCCTCGTCCATCGGCATGGCGCTGTCGCTTTCGTTCAAATCCCTGGCGATCACACACATCGCGCCAAGTCCGTCTGGTGGCCAATCTAGCGGCCAAGCCTTGCTCGCCGCCAGCCCAACGCAAGTCGAGCCCCCGCCGATCGGCGAGGGCTCGTGTTGTCAGGCCGCCGCGGCGCTCGCGGGCGTCGTGGTCAGCGGGGCCGCCGGCTCGGGCGCCGGCTCCGCCTGGCCTCCGGCGTCATCGTCCGCTTCAGTCTCGATCGGCGCCGTCCAGGCCAGGGCTGAAGGGGTCCATTGGCGCTCGGCCGCCGCCTCGGCCACGAAGACGACCAGTTCGTCCTTCTTCAGGCCCGTGGCGCGAGCGTCCTCCACGCCCATCTCCGCCAGCATCGCCAGCAGTTGCGCCTTGGAGTGGACGGCCAGGAACGCCTGGTCGGGCGTCCAGTGGAGGCTGAGGTCCGCGTCGCAGAGGGCGGCGATCTCGGCGGCTTCGGCCCGGGCCCCATGTCGCACCAGGCTCGTGCGCGCCTCGCGGACATCGAGGGTGACCGCGACGAGTTCGGCCAACAACGCCATCTTCTCGCCGTGGGCCAGAGCGTCGACGAAGGCGACCGGCCGCAGTCCCGAGGCCAGATAATCCTCCCGGCGCGCCTCCAGTCGGGCGCGAACCTCGCCGTCGAGCGCCGGGTGGGCCGACAGGGCGCCGCGCTTGTAGCGGGTCGCCGCCAGGGTCAGGGCCGATTCCCCCTGATAGACATGGGTCTTCAGGGCCAGGAGCTTGAACAGCTGAGCCAGGAGCGCGGTCAGGGCCGCGCCGGGATGGTCGGCCAGATCCCGGATCAGGCCCCGCGTGGCGATGTCGGTGCGGGTCTCATGCAGGCTGTGACTGGCCCCCTGGACCATGACCACGGCCTTGGGCGTGACCAGCTCGACGACCGGGTCGACCTCGTCGTCATCGCCTTCGTCCGGCGTGTCGTCGTCGTCCTCTTCGACCTCGGGCGCGGGCGCGGCGTAGAAGGTGACGTCGACGCCAAGATCGGCGCTGGGGCTCAGCAGCACGGCCCCCAGGGTCAGGTCGCTCAGGGCCGACTGGGCCAGTCGCTGGCGGGCGGCCAGGACATTGGCGACCAGATCGACGGCCCGATCACCGGCCAGCCCGGCCTGGCGCAACACCGCCGTCTCCTCGTCGAGCAGGGCGCGCGCCTCGGTTCGAGCGGCCTTCTGCGCCTCGGTCAGGTCGCCATGATAGACGTAAGGCAGGCTCTCGAAGCCCTCGGGCGCGCGGTAGCCGCTGTCGGGTCCGACATAGACCGCCAAGCCCTGCGCCTTGAAGGCCTCGATCACCGGCGCGATGCGCGCGCGCCATTGGGCGTCGAGGATCTCCGGATCCAGGACCTTGTCGGGAAGCTCGCCGAAGAGATCGGAGACCAGCCGGCCGCCAGCCTCCCCGTATCGCGCGGCGCCGACGAGGCCAAAGCGGCCGTCCTCGACCGTCACCTGGCCCTCGCTCAGCAGGGTGCGCAGCTGATAGTCCTGGAAGTGGCCGTCCAGGGCGGTCTGGGCCAACTGCTCCTGCTGGGTCTTGTCGGCGACCCGCGCGAACCCGCGAACCTGCTTGAGGGTGAGCTTGCCCTGGCGTAGGGCGACCAGGACGTTGGGATGGACGCCCGACAGGGCCTCCAGCCGCTTGATCTCCAGCTCCGAATAGCCGAGCGATCTGGCGATGAAGGCGGTGTCCATCTTGGCTTTGCGGAACTTGCCGATGGCCATGATGATCGAGGCGATGTGCACGGGGGCGTGCTCGGCGTTGGGCAGGACGATGGCCGCGGCCTGGGCCGCCTTGTCGGCGGCCAGGATGCAGTCGATCTCGTAGTCGGGGCCGATCACCCCGCGATCGAGCAGCAGGAGCAGCGCCATCCGACGGCGGCGCCCATCCAGGGCCATGTATTCGAGTTCGGAACGGCGGCCGGGCCGGACGATCGGCGGGATCAGCACGCCGGCCGCGGCGATGGTGTCGGCCAACTGCGGGATGCCGTCGTCGGCTGGCTCATCGAACCGCAGGTTCTCGGGAGCCAGGCCAAAATGGTCCAGGCGAATGCGGATGCGGCCGTCGGCGGGCGTCAAGGCGACGGCGGAGGAAGAACGGGACATGGCGGAGGATCCAGCGCCGCCGGCCAGGGTCATCCTGCCGTTCGGGCGCACCCGCCCGGACCCTCACTCTCACCTTTCAACCCCGGCCGCCGAACGTCTGGACCCGGGCCGCATCGAGCTCGTTCCAATCCCCGAACCGCGCCGGCGGCAGAGCGATCCTCGCACGGACACCGTCCGCCTGAAGCCTCTGGGCCAAGGCTCGCGCCGAGGCCTCGCCATCGCGTCCCCGATCGGCCGCGATCAGCACCGAACGCACCCCGTGCGGCGGCCGCCAGAACCGAAGGTTGGAGGTCGACAGCAACGCCCAGGCCGGCAGGCCAAAGCGGCGGCGCGCCGAAAGGGTGGTGAAGACGCCCTCGGCCACCAGCAGGTCCTCGGCGGCCGGGTCGAACCGGACCGCGCTGCCCGGCGGGATCAGCCCCACCGTCTTGCGCGGCAGGACCAAGCCCGCCGCGCGCCGCCCGTCTGGACCCAGATAGGTGATCTCCACGGCGCAGATCTCGCCGGTGGGATCGCGAACGCCCGCCAGCAGGGCAGGGCGGGTTGTCGATCCTGGTCGATAGACCGAGACGGGGGCCAGGCCGTGGTGACGCAACGCCTGGTCGCCGGGCGGCGGTTCGAGCACGCCTCGAAGGCGGCAGTGACGTTCGGACAGGGCGCCGGCGATCGGGCGGGCGCTTGCCCACAGCGCCGCGGCGGTCTGTCGTCGACGCTGGCGCGCGACGCTGTCCGGGGCCGGTGCATCGAAACCCCGGCGCTCGCCGTTCGGTTCATCGCCCAGCAGGCCGCGCGCCCGAAGGTCGTCCCGCACGATCCGCCAGTCTCCGCCGCCGAAGGCGTGGATGATCAGCCGCCCGTCGCGCTCGAGCAGCGACACCGAGCGATCATGGCGACTATGGCCCGGCGCGGGAATGTTGGCGCGGCGGCCGCCGGCGTAGAGGTCCCCGCCCAGGACGCGGACGATGGTTTTGAGGGACATGATCAGGCTCCACCGATCGCTGCCTGCGACCGCCCGAACCCGAGCCCTCACTCCAAACTTTGCGCCGGCCCAAGACTTGGGCCATGACGAAGAGACCGAAATTCTCGATATTCTTCAAGGATATAGATAGTCATTCCGGTCGCCGGAAGACCGCCGCCGCGATCCTGCTGGGTCGCTAGGCAGGCGTCAAAAGTTTGGAAAAACCGAACCCGGCGGCGTTTTTTTTGAGCGGCGAGCGCGCCGTCCAGATTTCTTTTTGAGAAATCTGGCAGTTTTTTTTGACGTCGCCGGCCGTCCGCGTGAACCGCGAAGTCCACGGGGTGTGGACCTCGAAGGTTTTTTTAAAAGCCTTGCGGATCGACCGGCAGCGTTCCCAGGCGCCATCGAGATCGGCCAGGCCGCTGATCACGGCGGCGGCGATCGTCACGACGGCGAGCAGGGCTTCGACCAGGCTCATCGCTCCATCCTAGAGCCGGACGGGCGATCGGCAAGGCGGTCCGCGCGGGCCGCCAGATTACGCCACACCGTATAACGCATATTTATACGCAGCATCGGATATTTCAACGATATACGCCGACCCGTATATTGACTTCATATACGCTCTTCCGTATATGCAGCCCATGGACCTGATCGCCCGAAACGAAGCCCAGCTGGCGGCCAGCCTTCGCCGCTTTCGCAAGAAGGCCGGCTTGACCCAAGCCGACGTCGGCCGCGCCGTGCAGATGCGCCAGGCGACGATCTCCGAGCTGGAGGCCGGTTCGGGCGCCAAGCTGGAGACCCTGTTCGCGGTCTTGAGCGCGCTCAATCTCGAGCTGGTCGTCCGCCCGCGCGACGCGAACGCCGACATCGCGCTCGAAGACCTGTTCTGATGGCCAGGCGGCCTCGCCACGCGCCGCTGGCGGTCTATATGAACGGCCGCCGGGTGGGGACCTTGCGCCGCGAACCCAGCGGCGCCGTCGACTTCACCTACGATCCTGGCTGGTTGGCCACGCGCGGCGCCCTGCCGGTCTCCCTGTCGCTGCCGCTGCGCGAGGACCGCTATATCGGCGCGCCCGTCATCGCCGTCTTCGACAACCTCCTGCCCGACAATGTCGAGATCCGCGCCAAGATCGCCGGCAAGGTCGGCGCCCAGGGCGTGGATCCCTACAGCCTGCTTGCCGCCCTGGGCCGCGACTGCGTCGGCGCGCTGCAGTTCCTGCCCGAGGACGCGGCCCCGCCGATCGCCGGCCAGATCGAAAGCCAACCGGCGTCCGACGCCGACATCGCCCGGATCCTGGCCAATCTGGCGCGCGCGCCGCTCGGTCTGGAAGCCGACGACGACTTTCGGATCTCCATCGCGGGAGCTCAGGAGAAGACCGCGTTCCTGCGACGGGGCGGCCAGTGGCTTCGACCGCTCGGCGCCACGCCGACCACGCACATCTTCAAGCCGGCGATCGGCCAGTTGCCCAATGGCCTGGATCTCTCCGACAGCGTCCAGAACGAGTATCTCTGCCTGACCTTGACGGCGGCTTGGGGGCTGCCCAGCGCCAAGGTGGAGATGGCCCAGTTCGAGGACCGCTGGGTGCTGATCGTCGAGCGCTTCGATCGGATCGAGGCCCGCGACGGGCGGCTCCTGCGCCGGCCGCAGGAAGACTTCTGCCAAGCGCTCTCCACGCCCTGGGTGGGCAAGTATGAAACCGACGGCGGACCGGGCGTCCTCAAGGGCCTCGATCTGCTGGCCGCCAGCGACGAACCGACGCACGATCGCCTGACCTTCCTCAAGTCCCAGATCGTCTTCTGGCTGCTGGGGGCCACCGACGGCCACGCCAAGAATTTCAGCGTGTTCCTGCAGCCCGGCGGCGGCTTTCGCCTCACGCCGCTCTACGATGTGCTGTCGGCCGAACCCAGCCGCGCCGCGCGCCAGATCGAACCCAAGCAGATGAAACTGGCCATGGCGGTCGGCGACAGGCGCCACTACCGCGTCGGCGACGTGGCGCCCCGCCACTTCGTCCAGACCGGCCTCGCAGCGGGGATCGCCAGCGACGCGGTCCAGTCGCTTCTGGGCGAGTTGGCGGAAGCGGGTCCGGCCGCGCTCGACCAGGTGCTGGCCGATCTGCCCAGGGGTTTTCCCAAGGCAATCAGCGGCCCGATCGCGCAAAGCGCCCGCGCCCGCCTTGGCCAGATCGCCCGCTACCTGCAAGCCGCGACCCCCTCGGCCCGGTGAACCCGGACGGGTTTCACTGGAACGTTCAGTTTCACCGCGTGCTGAAAATCGACCGACGACTGAAACCGCCGCCATGCCTTCCCAATCCGCTCACGCTCGCACGCGTCTCGATGACCCACCGAGACGCAGGACGCGCCTACGGTGAAACCTTCCCCATAACTTTCAGTCGATTAGACGATCTCCAAGAGGGCCCGCGTCGAGCCGCCTTCTCCCCAACGAGGACGGTGATCCTAGAGCGCCAACCTCAACCCCACCCGCACCACGCGCGGCGCCGCATAGCCCGCCACGCCATCGGCCGTCCGCGAGGTCTGGATGT
>NZ_AKKF01000079.1 GCF_000281955.1 Caulobacter sp. AP07
CCCCGCACCCAAAGACTCCCAAAGCTCAGCTTTAATGTGTGGCCTAGATGCCACTTCCGGTGGCGTTTGCGTCGCCGCGAACCCGTGTCACGCGAAAATTTATCGCGCAGACCGCCTTCCTCCCGAGATTCTGCGATCAAACCCCGTAGCGCGTTCCGAAGTTTTGCGTCATGAGAGCAGGATGGAAGGACGCGGGTCGGCAACTGGCCCGCCGAATAAGGTTTTGAGGATAAGATGGCGAACGGTGTCGTTAAGTGGTTCAACCCGGCCAAGGGCTTCGGTTTCATTCAGCCCGAGGACGGCGGCCAGGACGTGTTCGTCCACATCGCCGCGGTTGAACGCTCGGGCCTGTCGGGCCTGAACGAGGGCGACCTGGTCGCCTACGAAATGGAAGAGGACCGCCGCTCGGGCAAGACCTCGGCCGGCAATCTGCGCGTCACCGGCCAGGGCGCCGCCCCGTCGGCGCCGCGCCGTCCGGCCGCGCGCGGCTTCGATTCGCCGCGCGGCGGTTACGACGCTCCCCGTGGCGGTGGCTACGGCGGCGGCGGCGGCGGTGGCGGCGCGGGTGAATCCGGCACCGGCGTGGTGAAGTGGTTCAACAGCACCAAGGGCTTCGGTTTCATCCAGCCCGACAACGGCGGCGGCGACATCTTCGTGCACATCTCGGCCGTCGAACGCGCCGGCCTGCGCGGCCTGAACGAAGGCCAGCAAGTCGGTTACGAACTGGAACAGGACCGCCGCTCGGGCAAGACCTCGGCCGGCAACCTGCGCATCCTCTAAGGCTCGGAATTCGGCCGGGCGCGGAGCGTCCGGCCGGTCTTCGGCCCCTGAATCAGGCCCCGCTGGGACCTTTCTTCCGTCGCTGAGACGGTGGAAGGGTCTCTGCGGGGCCTTTTCACGTCCGGATCTGGGGTTGCCGGTTCGGCCGTCGTCCCCCGGGCACCCCCCGGGGGGGACGACGACCCTGGACGTCAGATCAGCCGGTGCTCGCGCTCGGCCGCCGCCTGGTTCACCGCCAGGGCGGTCATGTTGACGATGCCGCGCGCCGTGACGCTGGGCGTCAGCACGTGCAGCGGCCGGCTCATGCCCAGCAGCACCGGCCCGACCAGCAGGCCCTCGGTGGCGGCGCTGAGCAGGGTCAGGGCGATATTGGCCGCGTCCAGGGTAGGCATGACCAGCAGGTTGGCCGAACCCTTCAACGCGCTGTCGTGCACCAGGCGGTCGCGCAGGGCCTGGGACAGGGCGGCGTCGGCATGCATCTCGCCGTCGACCTCGAGCTCGGGCGCGCGCTCGCGGACGATGGCCAGGGCGTCGCGCATCTTGCGGGCGGTCGGCGAGTTGCTGGCCCCGAAGCTGGAGTGCGACAGCAGGGCGGCCTTGGGCGTCAGGCCGAAACGGCGCACGGATTCGGCGGCCAGCAGGGTCATCTCGGCCACCTGTTCGGCGGTCGGGTCGACATTGACGTGGGTGTCGCAGAAGAACAGCGTGCCGTTGTCGAGGATCAGCGCCGACAGGGCGTAGACCCGGCCGACCTTCTCGCGCTTGGGGATGATCGGCAGCACATAGGTCATGTGCTGCCACCAGTCGCCGGTCCCGCCCACCAGGGCGGCGTCGACCAGGCCGGCCTGCAGCAGCATCGAGGCCGACACCGTGCGGCGGCTGGTCACCCGGCGTTCGGCGGCCAGGGGCGGAACCCCCCGGCGGCTGACCAGCCCCTGGTAGCGTTCGACCAGGGGCGCGAACAGCTCGATGTCGGCCGACGGGTCGAGGATCTCGGTGCGGCCGCCGAGGTCGAGGCGCAGGCCCATCTCGGCGACCTTGGCGGTGATGACGTCGCGACGGCCGATCAGCACCGGCTTGGCCAGGCCCTCGTCGAGCACGGTCTGGACGGCGCGCAGCACGCGCTCGTCCTCGCCCTCGGCATAGGCCACGCGCACCGGCGCCTTGCGGGCCCGCTCGAACACCGGCCGCATCAGCTGGCCCGAGCGGTAGACGAACAGCTCAAGCTCCTGGCGATAGGCGTCGAAGTCGGCGATCGGCCGGGTGGCGACGCCTGAGTCCATGGCCGCCCGGGCCACGGCCGGGGCGATCTGCAGGATCAGGCGCGGGTCGAAGGGCTTGGGGATGATGTACTGGGCGCCGAACATCGGGGCGACGCCGCCATAGGCGCTGGCGACGACTTCGGAGGCCTCGGCCCGGGCCAGTTCGGCGATGGCCTCGACGGCCGCCACCTTCATGGCCTCGTTGATCTCCGAGGCGCCGACATCGAGCGCGCCCCGGAAGATGAACGGGAAGCACAGGACGTTGTTGACCTGGTTGGGATAGTCGCTGCGGCCGGTGGCCATGATGGCGTCGGGGCGCTGGGCGGCGACGATCTCGGGCAGGATCTCCGGCTCGGGATTGGCCATGGCCAGGATCAGCGGGTTGGGGCCCAGCAGCGGCAGCCATTCGGCCTTGAACACGCGCGGGGCCGAGAGGCCCAGGAAGATGTCGGCGCCGGGCAGCACGTCGGGCAGGGCGCGGGCGTCGGTCGGCCGGGCGTAACGGGCCATGTTGTCGGGCATGTCGGGCTCGCGCCCGGCATAGACCACGCCCTTGATGTCGGTCAGCGTGACGTTCTCGACCGGCAGGCCCATCGAGACCAGCAGGTCGACGCAGGCCAGGGCGGCCGCGCCGGCCCCGGAGGTGACCAGCTTGACGTCCTTCAGGGTCTTGCCCTGCACGACCAGGGCGTTGCGGACGGCGGCGGCGCAGACGATGGCGGTGCCGTGCTGGTCGTCGTGGAAGACCGGGATGTTCATCCGCTCGCGCAGCTTGCGCTCGATGACGAAACATTCCGGGGCCTTGATGTCTTCGAGGTTGATGCCGCCGAAGGTCGGCTCCAGGGCCGCGACCACCTCGATGAACCGGTCGGGATCCTCGGCGTCGACCTCGAGGTCGAACACGTCGATGCCGGCGAACTTCTTGAACAGGACGGCCTTGCCCTCCATCACCGGCTTGCTGGCCAGCGGGCCGATATTGCCCAGGCCCAGCACGGCGGTGCCGTTGGAGATCACCGCCACCAGGTTGCCGCGCGCCGTGTAGTCGCGGGCCAGATCGGGGTTGGCGGCGATGGCCTCGCAAGGGGCGGCGACGCCGGGGGAGTAGGCCAGGCCCAGGTCGCGCTGGGTGGCCATGCGCTTGGTGGCCGTAATCTCCAGTTTTCCGGGCCGCGGCAGACGGTGATAGTCCAGGGCGGCTTTACGGAAATCCTCGTCCATCGGTCGGTTCCTCGGTGACTGCGCAGGTGGAGCGGCGCGGATCGTCTTGGTGCGGTCCGTCAGGGCCTAGCTACCGGTGTTGGCCCGGTATTTCCAACCTTACGCCGCGTCTTTCGGCCCTTTTTTCGGGATCGCCGCCTGGAGAAGCGATCGGCGATGGCTCACTAAGTAATAAAAGAATTATATAACGCCCAAGCGGCGGGCGCCGAACGCCGCCATGCAAGGCGGTTGCGGCTCTGGCGCCTGTCGCGGCCGCGACAGGCTGGACTTGCGGACGAGGTGGTTTCAGCATCGCTCGCGGCGCCAAGGGTTTAGACTGGCGTCCGGAAACGCCGAGCAAGGAACGACGAACGGATGAGCGGCCTGACCACCCATATCCTCGACACGGCGGCCGGTCGCCCGGCGGCCAACGTCGCTGTGCGGATTTCCGCCCATCGCGAAGGCGTGGTCAGCCTGCTGTCCGAAACCCGCACCGACGCCGACGGCCGGGCGCGGCTGGTCGAGGGCGCGGACCTGGTAGTCGGCGGCTATCGGCTGGAGTTCGCGGTCGCCGACTATTTCCGGGCCAGCGGCGCGGCGGTCAGCGATCCGCCGTTCCTGGACGTGGTGGTCATCGACTTCTCGGTCGCCGACCCGACCCAGCACCATCACGTGCCGCTGCTGGTCTCGCCGTTCGGCTATTCCACCTATCGGGGCAGCTGAGATGGGCCCAAAACCACATGGGGCGGTGCGGTTCCTGTTGAACGGCGAGGTGGTCGAGGCCCGGGGCGTCGACCCGACTCGTACGCTGCTGGAACACCTGCGCGGCGACCTGCGGCGGACCGGGACCAAGGAAGGTTGCGCCGAGGGCGACTGCGGCTCGTGCACGGTGCTGGTCGGCGAGCTGGACGGGCAGGGCGAAACCACCTGGCGGGCCGTCAACAGCTGCATCCAGTTCGTGCCGATGCTGGACGGCAAGGCGGTGATCACGGTCGAGGGGGTGGCGGGCGCGGCGCCGCATCCGGTGCAGGCGGCGATGGTCGAGCACCACGGCTCGCAATGCGGGTTCTGCACGCCGGGCATCGTCATGTCGCTGTACGGCCGGGCGATCGCCGCCAAGGGCGCCGACGCGCCGGTGGACGAGGTGCTGGCCGGGAACCTGTGCCGCTGCACGGGCTATGGCCCGATCATCGCCGCCGCCGAGGCGATCCCCGCCGAGGCCGCGCCGGACGTGGCCGACCAGCTGGTCGGCCTGCGGCGCGAAACGACGCTGAGCCTGGAGCACGACGACGCGATCGCGGGCGTCACCCGCCGCTGGCTCGCGCCGCGCAGCCTGGCCGAGCTGGCGGAAACCTATGCCGCCCATCCGGACGCGGTGATCGTGGCCGGAGCCACCGACATCGGCCTGTGGGTGACCAAGCTGCGCAAGCCGCTGAAGACCCTGATCGACATCGGCCAGGTGGCCGAGCTGAAGGCCATGTCCCGCCAGGACGGCTGGCTGCGGATCGGGGCCGGCGTGCGTTATGTCGACGCCCTGGAGACGCTGGGCGCGCTCTATCCCGACCTCGGCGAAATGATGCGGCGGCTGGGGTCCACCCAGGTGCGCAACAGCGGCACGATCGGCGGCAACATCGCCAACGGCTCGCCGATCGGCGACATGCCGCCGGCCCTGATCGCACTGGGCGCCCGGCTGGTGCTGCGCCGGGGCGAGACCCAGCGCACCCTGCCGCTAGAGGATTTCTTCATCGCCTACGGCAAACAGGACCGTGCGCCCGGCGAGTTCGTCGAGGCCGTGCTTGTGCCGCTGGAGCTCGGCGGTGGCGCGATGTTCAAGGTGTTCAAGCTGTCCAAGCGTTTCGACCAGGACATCTCGGCGGTGTGCGGGGCGTTCAACATCCAGCTGCAGGACGAGGTCGTGACCTCGGCCCGCATCGCCTTCGGCGGCATGGCCGCCACGCCCAAGCGGGCGGCGGCCTGCGAGGCCGCGCTGGTCGGCCGGATCTGGAACCCGACGACGGTCAACGCGGCGGTCGCGGCCCTGGGCGGCGATTTCACACCCCTGACCGACGCCCGCGCCTCGGCCGCCTATCGCGCCCTGGCGGCGGGGAACATGCTGCGCAAGGCGTACATCGAGTCCGCCCGACCCGATTTGGCCACCCGCGTTCCGGAGGCCGCCGCCCATGGCTGACTCCACCCCGACCTCAAACACCGTTGGCGTCGAACCCGTCGTCTTCCAGGGCGTTCACGCCGCGCTGCCGCATGACAGCGCCCTGCGCCATGTCACCGGGGCGGCGATCTATGTCGACGACCTGCCCGAGCCGGTGGGGATGCTGCATGTCCATCTTGGCATGAGCACCAAGGCCCATGCCAAGATCGTATCGATGGACTTGTCGGCCGTGCGCGCCGCGCCGGGCGTCGTGGCGGTGCTGAGCGCCCAGGACATCCCCGGCGAGAACGACGTCAGCCCGGTGATCCACGACGACAAGCTGTTCGCCGACGGCGAGGTGGTCTGTGTCGGCCAGAGCCTGTTCGCCGTCGCCGCCACCTCGATCGCCGCCGCCCGCGCCGCCGCCGCCAAGGCCGTGGTGGTCTACGAGGACCTGCCGGCCGCCGTCACCATCGCCCAGGCCCGAGAGGCCGGCTCGACCATCGAAACCGCCCAGCGCATGGCGCGCGGCGACGCGGCCGCCGCCCTGGCGGCCTCGCCCCGGCGCCTGCAAGGCAGGCTGGCGATCGGCGGCCAGGACCATTTCTACCTCGAAGGCCAGGTCGCCCTGGCGACGCCGGGCGAGGGCGGCGACGTCCATGTCTGGTCGTCCACCCAGCATCCCAGCGAGGTGCAGCACCTGATCGCCAAGGTGCTGGCCGTGCCACACAGCAGTGTCACCGTCGAGGTGCGCCGGATGGGCGGCGGGTTCGGCGGCAAGGAGACCCAGGCCTCGCTGTTCGCTGCCGCCGCCGCCCTGGTGGCGGTGAAGACCGGCCGCGCCGCCAAGGCCCGTCCCGACCGCGACGAGGACATGGTCATGACCGGCAAGCGGCATGACTTCGAATGCGCCTACGACGTCGGCTTCGACGACGAGGGCCGGCTGACGGGCCTGGCCCTGGAGCTGGCCTCGCGCTGCGGTTCGACCACCGACCTGTCGATGGCCATCAACGACCGGGCGATGTTCCACGCCGACAACTGCTACTTCCTGCCGGCCGTCGAGATCGTCTCGCACCGCCTGCGCACCCACACGGTGTCGAACACCGCCTTCCGGGGCTTCGGCGGACCGCAGGGCATGGCGGCGATCGAGCGGGTGATGGACGCGGTCGCCCAGGCCACGGGGCTGGACCCGCTGCTGGTGCGCCAGCGCAACCTCTATGGCGGCGAGGGGCGCAACCTGACGCCCTACCACCAGACGGTTGAGGACAACGTCGCGCCGCAACTGCTGGAGCAGTTGGCCGCGTCCTGCGACTACGAGGCCCGGCAACGCGCGATCGACGCCTTCAACGCCAAGAGCCCGGTGCTGAAGAAGGGCCTGGCCCTGACGCCGGTGAAGTTCGGCATCTCGTTCACCACCACCCACCTGAACCAGGCCGGGGCGCTGATCCACCTCTATGCCGACGGCTCGATCCTGCTGAACCACGGCGGGACGGAGATGGGGCAGGGGCTGTTCGTCAAGGTCGCCCAGATCGTCGCCGAGGCCTTCAAGGTCGACATCGCGCGGATCAAGGTGACCTCGACGGTCACCGACAAGGTGCCCAACACCTCGGCCACCGCCGCCTCGTCGGGGACCGACCTGAACGGCATGGCGGCGCTGAACGCGGCCAACACGATCAAGGCCCGGCTGGTCGAATTCGCGGCCCGCAAGTGGGGCTGCGCCGAGGCCGAGGTCGCGTTCACGCCCGAAGGCCTGCGGGCCGGCGCCGAGCTGATCCCGTTCGAGGTGCTGTGCCGCCAGGCCCATCTGGGCCGGGTGTCGCTGTCGGCCACCGGCTACTACGCCACGCCCAAGATCCACTACGACCGCGCCACCCACACCGGTCGGCCGTTCTACTATTTCGCCTATGGCGCGGCCTGCAGCGAGGTGCTGATCGACACCCTGACCGGCGAGATGAAGGTCACTCGGGCCGACATCCTGCATGACGCCGGCCGCTCGCTGAACCCGGCCATCGACCTGGGCCAGATCGAGGGCGGCTTCATCCAGGGCATGGGCTGGCTGACCACCGAGGAGCTGGTGTTCAGCGCCGACGGCCGCCTGCTGACCCACGCCCCCTCGACCTACAAGATCCCCACCTGCGGCGACCGGCCGGCGGTGCTGAACCTGGCGCTGTGGGAGGCCGGCCGCAACGTCGAGGAGACGGTGCACCGCTCGAAGGCGGTGGGCGAGCCGCCGCTGATGCTGGCGCTGTCGGTGCTGTCGGCGGTGAACCGGGCGGTGGCGTCGGTGGCCGACCATCGCGTGTTCCCCGACCTGGACGCGCCGGCGACGCCGGAGCGGATCCTGATGGCGGTCGAGGATGTGAAGAAGAGGGCGGCGTCGTGTTGACCCTCTCCCAGCGGGAGAGG
>NZ_AKKF01000080.1 GCF_000281955.1 Caulobacter sp. AP07
CTCTCCCCTCCGGGAGAGGGTTGTTAAAGCGCCAGCCCTAAGGCAAGGCTTGCGCGTTAACCATTCGAGCGCTCCCCCGCCCATGGCCTACCGCGTCCCGCGCCATCCGCGCGTCGAGCACCGCACGCGCCGCCAGAACCGCCTGGCCGGGCTGACGGGGCTCGTGCTGCTGTGGATCCTGGTGCTGATCATGGCGCTGGTGGCCGAGCGCGGCATCGGCCGCCAGCACCTGCCGTGGAAATCGCTGAGCGTCGTCGACCCGGTCGGCATGGCCACGCGGATCAAGGCGGCCCGGGCCGGCAAGGATCCGGCGACCTGCCGGGCCATCCTGCGCAAGGCGGGGCTCAGCTACGAGGAAGTTCCGGAGAAGACCGACGGCGGCTTCTGCACCGTGCGCGACGCCCTGAAGATCGACGGCGGCATGGCGGCCCTGGCGCCGACCGACGCGCCGATGGTCTGCAAGGAGGCGCTGGCCCTGTCGATCTGGGAGCGTCAGGTGGTGCAGCCGGCCGCCTACGAGGTGCTGGGTCAGGGCGTCGTGGCGCTGGAGCACTACGGCACCTATTCCTGCCGGCGGATGTACGGCAAGGCCGAGGGGCCGGTCAGCGAGCACGCCAGCGCCGACGCCATCGACCTGGCCGGTTTCCGCCTGGCCGACGGCCAGACGGTCTATGTGGCCCGCGACTGGGCCGATCCCGGCCCCAAGGGCCAGTTCCTGCGCCGGGTGCGCGACGGGGCCTGCCGGGTGTTCATCACCACCCTCAGCCCCGATTACAACGCCGAGCATCACGACCACTTCCACCTGGATATGCACGGCTGGAACAAGTGCGCGTGAGCGCTGATGTCCCTCTCCCCTTGCGGGAGAGGGTGGCCTCGCGGAGCGAGGTCGGGTGAGGGGTTGAGGAACAGAAACGCCGCGACAGCCGAAAGGCCAGTCGCGGCGTCTGTCGTTTGAGAGACCCCTCATCCGGCGGCTGCGCCGCCACCTTCTCCCGCAAGGGGAGAAGGAGAGGGAAAGGGAACTCAGATCCGCGCCACCAGCGCCGTCAGCTGGTCGGCGCAGGCGCCCCAGCCTTCGTGGAAGCCCATCTGCTCGTGGGCCTCGCGGTCGGCGACCGTCCAGTGGCGGACGTGGGCGGTATAGAGCGTCTTGCCGTCGGCCATGGTCTCGAAGGTGACGGTCACGGTCATGAACGGCTTTTCCGACGGCTCCCAGGCCTTAGTGTAGGCGTCGGTGAAGACCAGCTTCTGGTTCTTCACCACCTCCAGGAAGACGCCGCCGTTGGGCATGTCGACGCCGTCGGGGCCGCGCATGACGATCATGGTCGCGCCGCCCGGACGCACGTCCAGCTCGGCGACGGGGGTGGTGTAGGGCAGGGGCGCGAACCACTGCTTGAGCAGCTCGGGATCGGTCCAGGCGCGGAACAGCTTCTCGGCCGGGGCGTCGATGATACGGACCAGGGCCAGGTCGCGGTCGTTGGTCGGGGCGGCTTGGGTGGCGGTGTTCATGGCGTTTTCTCCTAGGGTTTGATTTCGTGCCCTGAGGACGGCCGGTCGGTCGGCGATCCGACATTGCCCGAGAATTTTTGTCGGCGTCGCTGGATCGTTTCGGAGCAGACCGAGGAGCACCCGCCTCGGTCCGCCGGACGCTACTTCATGAAGAACATCTCGCGGGCCCCGAACCCGCCACGCAGGGTCCGGATCGACTCCCGTGATATCGCGGCCTGGTTGCTCTTGGGCAACGAGCCGAACACCTTGGCGGTCAGGGCTTCGCCCTCGGCCAGTGGCTGGTCGAACACCGCCATGTTCTTGTATTCCACCATCAGGATGACGTCGGGCTCGTGGTCGCGCGGGCTGTCGACCGCCAGGACCTTGTAGCTCAGCACGTCGCCTTTCTTCTTCTGCTCTTCCTGAATGGCGCGCCAACTGGTGGACAGGTACTTCATGTAGTCGTCGAACATGCCCGGCTTGGTCTCGATATAGCTGATCTGCCAGACCGAGCCCTGGTCATAGACCCGTTCAGCGCTCTGGGCATGGGCGGCGGGGCCCGCGACGATGGACGTCGCGAGCGCCAGCGCGAGGGCGCTGGCGGCTAGGGAACGCAGCATGGTGGCTACCTCTCTCGTGGGTGCTCCGCCGCGCCTTCGCGGCGGGGTCTGATGGACGCAACGCCACAGCGCCCGTCCGACTACGGACGAGCGCCGACGATGGAACGCCCTCAGGCCCCGCTAGGCAAGGGGTTAGGCCTGCGACGCGTTCTTGGCGCGATGCAGGGCGGCGTCGACGTGATGGACGAACACGCCGGGACGGAGGTCGGTGTCCGCGCTGGTCGCCACGCCGACCGCGACCCCTCCGATCCTGAGCGCCAGATCATCGACCTCGAACGGCGCCTCCAGGGCCCGGACCAGCCGCTGGGCGGGATGTCTGGCGGCCTGGGAGTTGGCGAGGCGGGGCAGCACGATGGCGAACTCGTCGCCGCCCAGCCGCGCGACCGTCTCGCCGTCGCGCGCGACCGACTGGAGGCGGTCGGCGACCATCCG
>NZ_AKKF01000081.1 GCF_000281955.1 Caulobacter sp. AP07
AGCGAGCCGCCGTGCGGGTTCAGCCGGTCGGGCTCGGCGGCGATCCTGGCGGCGAAGTCGGGATCGGCCTTCTGGCGCGGTTCCATCTCGCTGCCCGGGGCGTCGAATTGCACGGCCGTGGCGGCCTTGCGCGGCGCGGCGATCGGCGGCTTGGAGCTGGCGGGCGCGCGCAGGACGACCAGCGGGTTGCCCTTGTCGTCGACGACGCTGGCGCTGACCGGCAGGCCCTTGGCGGCGCAGGCGTCGACCGCGGCGCGCGCCAGGTCGATCGACAGCGGCAGGTCGAGGGACGGGGCGGCGAAGACGTCGGTCGGCGCCACGCAGGCCAGGGTGGCGACCAGCAGCATCGCCTTGATCGCCGCGGCCCGCAGCGGCCGCACCACCGCCACCAGCCATCCGCCGCCCCAGGGCGTGTTGATCACCGCCTCGTCCAGGACCTGGCCGAGGGTCTTCAGCCGATGCCACAGGCGCAGCGGCTTCAGGGCCAGCCACATGGTCAGGCCCACCGCACCGTCCGGCTTCAGGTTCGGCGCATAGTGGGCGACCAGGTCCTCGACCTCGCCCAGGTGCTCGATGCATTCCGAGAACACCACGACGTCGAAGGTCTCGTCGGTGCGGAAATCGCGCCCGTCGCCCAGCAGCAGGTCGACGACCCCCGCCTCGCGCTCGGCCGCCAGGCGGGCCAGACCCTTGTCCACCGCCGGGGCCGAGAAATCGACGCCGACATAGCGGGCCGGCGCGTGGGCGCGCAACGCCTCGAACAGCACGCCCTCCCCGGCTCCGATCTCCAGGACGCGCGGCTGGGGCCAGCGGTCGGCGATCATCGCGGCCAGCAGGCGGTGATGGTGGCGCTGGTCCGAGCGCGCCAGACGGTCATAGACCCCTTCGCGGTACTCGCGGTCCCATTTCTCGACCGGGGCCGGGACGATCGGCTTGTCGCGATGGCGCATGAAGAATTCGCCCACCCGCGGGCGATCGAGCGACGCCAATTCGATGAACCGCCGCCAGCGCAGATAGGCCATTCGCTCCCCCGGATATCCTCGATACCCGGATAGATGCGCCGCCTCGGAGTGTCCAGCATCCCTAGGATGTCGAGGTCCGTTGGCGGGCGGTTCGCGGGTTTGCTCCCCCAACCACCGTCATCCCGGGCCTTGTGCCCGGGACCCCTCTGTCCGCCGAAAGTGCGGAGGTGTGGCGCGCTGGCGCGCCATTTCGCTTCACCGTCAGCTGAACCAGGGGTCCCGGGCACAAGGCCCGGGATGACGGTGGAGTAGTACCTTACCCCTTGTTCCCCAGCGCCGCCTGCGCCGCCGCCAGGCGGGCGATCGGCACGCGGTAGGGGGAGCACGACACGTAGTCCAGGCCCACCGACTCGCAGAAGGTGATCGAGGCCGGGTCGCCGCCGTGTTCGCCGCAGATGCCCATCTTGATCCCCGGACGGGCCGCGCGGCCGCGCTCGGCGGCGATGCGGATCAGGTCGCCCACGCCGTCCTGGTCGAGCGAGACGAAGGGGTCCTTGTCGAAGATGCCCTTGTCGAGATAGGCCCCCAGGAACTTGCCGGCGTCGTCGCGGCTGATGCCGAAGGTCGTCTGGGTCAGGTCGTTGGTGCCGAAGCTGAAGAACTCGGCGTTGGCGGCCAGGTCGCCGGCCCGCAGGGCGGCGCGCGGCAGCTCGATCATGGTGCCGACCGTGTACTCGATCACGATCCCCTGCTCTTCCAGCACGGCCTTGGCGGTGCGGTCGGTCAGGTCGCGCAGGTACTTCATCTCCTCGCCCTTGGCGACCAGCGGGTGCATGATCTCGGGGATCGGCGCGGCCTTGCCGGACTTGGAAATGTCGCAGGCGGCCTCGATGATCGCCCGGACCTGCATCTCGTAGATCTCGGGATAGGAGACGCCCAGGCGGCAGCCGCGGTGGCCGAGCATCGGGTTGGTCTCGTGCAGTTCCTTGGCCCGCAGCATCAGCTTGGCGGCGTCCAGGCCGGTGGCCTTGGCCACGGCCGCGACGTCTTCCTCGGTGTGCGGCAGGAACTCGTGCAGCGGCGGGTCGAGCAGGCGGATGGTGACCGGCAGGCCTTCCATGATCGTGAACAGCTCGACGAAGTCGGCCTTCTGGAAGGGCGCGATCTTGGCCAGGGCGGCGCGGCGACCGGCCTCGTCGTCGGCCAGGATCATCTCGCGCACGGCGGCGATCCGGGTGTCGTCGAAGAACATGTGCTCGGTGCGGCACAGGCCGATGCCCTCGGCGCCGAAGCCGCGGGCGGTCTTGGCGTCGAGCGGGGTCTCGGCGTTGGCGCGCACCTTCAGGCGGCGGACCTGGTCGGCCCAGCCCATCAGGGTGGCGAAGTCGCCGGTCAGTTCGGGCTCGATCATCATCGGCGCGCCGTTGAGGATCTCGCCGGTCGAGCCGTCGATGGTGATCACCTCGCCGGCCTTGAAGTCGCGGCCGCGCACCCGGAAATAGCCGGCCTTGCCGAAGATCGACACGTCGCCGGCGCCGCTGACGCAGGGCCGGCCCATGCCGCGCGCCACCACGGCGGCGTGGCTGGTCATGCCGCCGCGGGCGGTGATGATGCCCCGCGCCGCGTGCATGCCGTGGATGTCCTCGGGGCTGGTTTCCTCGCGCACCAGGATGACGCTCTCGCCGGCGGCGGCGGCCTTCTCGGCCGCGTCGCTGTCGAAGACGATCTTGCCGGTGGCCGCGCCGGGGCTGGCCGGCAGGCCGGTGGCGATCACGTCGCGAACGGCGGTGGGGTCGATGGTCGGGTGCAGCAGCTGGTCCAGCGAGGCCGGCTCGACCCGGCCGATGGCCTCGTCGCGCGAGATCACGCCCTCGGCCGCCATGTCGACGGCGATCTTCAGCGCCGCCTTGGCGGTGCGTTTGCCGTTGCGGGTCTGGAGCATGTAGAGCTTGCCCTGCTCCACGGTGAACTCGATGTCCTGCATGTCGCGGTAGTGGCGCTCCAGCGTCTCGACCACGGTCTTGAACTGGCCGAACACCGTCGGCATGGCCTCTTCCATCGACGGGGTGGTGTCGCCCATCTCCTCGCGGGCCGCCTTGGTCAGGGACTGCGGGGTGCGGATGCCGGCCACCACGTCCTCGCCCTGGGCGTTGATCAGGAACTCGCCGTACAGCCGCGCGTCGCCGTTGCTGGGGTTGCGGGTGAAGGCCACGCCGGTGGCCGAGGTCTCGCCCATGTTGCCGAACACCATCGACTGGATGTTGACGGCGGTGCCCCAGGCCTCGGGGATGTCGTGCATGCGGCGATAGAACTTGGCCCGGTCGTTCATCCAGCTGGCGAACACCGCGCCGACCGCGCCCCACAGCTGCTCCTGAGCGTCCTGCGGGAAGGGCTTGCCCAGGGCGTCGCGCACGGCGGCCTTGTAGTCCTTGATCACCGAGGCCCAGTCGTCGGCGCTCAACGCCGTGTCGACCGTGATGTCCAGGCGGTCCTTATGGTCGTCGAGGATCTCCTCGAACATGTGGTGCTCCAGGTCGAGCACGACGTTCGAGTACATCTGGATGAAGCGGCGATAGCTGTCATAGGCGAAGCGCCGGTCGCCCGACAGGATCGCCAGGCCCTCGACGGTCTCGTCGTTGAGGCCCAGGTTCAGGACGGTGTCCATCATGCCCGGCATCGAGGCCCGGGCGCCCGAGCGCACCGAGACCAGCAGCGGGTTCTCGACGTCGCCGAAGCGCTTGCCGGTGAGCTGCTCCACCGTCGCCAGGCTGGCGTTGACCTGCTCGGCCAGCTCGGCCGGGTACTGCTTGCCGTTGGCGTAGTAGTGGACGCAGGCGGCGGTCGTCACCGTGAAGCCCGGCGGCACCGGCAGGCCCAGGGACGACATCTCGGCGAGATTCGCCCCCTTGCCGCCCAACAGGTTCTTCATCGAGGCGTCGCCGTCGGCGCCGCCTCCTCCGAACGAATAGACCCACTGCGTCTTGGTCAGCGTATCAACCGGCATCTCTGGCTCACCCTGCGATAAGTGAAAAAGCTGGCGACCCTCTAGCGGAGCCGTCCTGGCCTGGGACAACAAGCGTAAACGCCCATCCCGCACTGCAATATCGGGGCGTTCACTAGCATCTTGTCAAAGAACGCGTCCACCGACGGTTTGCGTTACGCAGTCTAAACAGAAATTTCGGCAAATTCTTCTAATGACAACGTTGTCGTGACTGAGATTTGCGCGGAGACCGTGGAATCGAACATCGACAAACTGTCCACAGCCAAGCACGGCCGTGGAACGGCTCAGTTTCGGATCATGGGTCGCGCCCCCTGGCGGCGCCTAACCCGGCGACGGATTCGCCGGGGCGCCGAGCGTCTCCAGCCGCCGCGTGGCGTTGGTGTTCTTCGGGTCGAGTTGCAGTGAGCGGCGGTAGTTCTCGATCGCGCGAACCTTGTCGCCATTGGCGGCGTAGGCTTCGGCCACGCTGTCGAAGGCGTTGCCGCTGGCCGGATAGAGTTCGGCCCCCAGCTTGAGGACCGACAGCGCCGCCTGTGGCTTGCCGGTGGTCAGCAGGCGATAGCCCCAGTCGTTGAGTTCGCCCTCCTCGGGCTTGAAGTCCGGGTCCTGGCGGCGAAGCTCGGCGACCACGGTCGGCAGGTTGTCGAAGCCCCGCGCCTCCAGCCCGGCGCGCAAGGCCGCCACCCCGGTCAGCTTCATGCCGGGAATGAACGCCGCCGCCACCTCGTCGACCAGGTCCTCGGGCGCGCTGCCGCTCAGATTGGTCAGGATGACCACGCCGACGCCGTCCTCGGGATAGACGAACATGGCCGCGCGGCTGCCGCCGGTCATGCCGACCGCGCGATGCTCCGGCCGGTTCAACACGGTCCAGCCCATGCCCCATTGGCCCAGCCGGCCGTCATTATAGGCGACGGGGGTCCACAAGGTCTTCCGGGCGGACGGGCCCAGCAGACGGCCATCGAGCACGGCGATCATCCAGTCGGCCATGTCGGTGGCGGTGCTGTTCATCCCCGAGGCCGCCCGGTGCAGCGGGGTGAACACCTCGTAGACCGACCGCAGCTGGCCGGGGTCGGTGGGCTTGGCGAAGGCGTAGCGGTAACTCGCCGCCTTGCCCGGGATGACGTCGCGGCCGTCGCCGAAGCCCGTATGGCCCATGCCGGCCAGGCGGAACTGGTCCTGCGCCAGCGTCGCGTTCTCCGGCCGGCCGTTCAGGCCGTTGATGACCTTCTGGATCAGGGCGTAGTTGGTCTGGCAGTACTCGAACCGCTCGCCGGCCGGGAAATTGACCGGACGGGCCAGGGCCGCGTTCCAGGCGGCGGCCTCGTCCTCGTCGACGCCCGTCCCCCTGGTGAAGTCGGGCAGGCCCGAGGTGTGGCTGAGCAACTGGCGGATGGTGACGCCGCGCCAGGCTTCGGGCAGGCCATCGAGATAGGCCGACACCGGCTTGGCCAGGTCCAGGCGCCCGGTCTCGACCTCGCGCATCGCCGCCACCCCGGTGAAGGCCTTGGTGATCGAGTTGATCGAGAACACCGTCTGGTCGGTGACCGCGACCGGGGTCTGCAGATTGGCCAGGCCGTAGTCGCGCGCCAGCACGACCTTGCCGTCCCGGACCACGGCGATCTGCAGGCCGGGAATGCGGCGGTCGGCCATGGCGCGGCGCACCAGGGCGTCGACCTGGTCGGCTCTGGGGTCCGACGCGCGCGCCAGGGCGGGGACCGTCCCGGCCAGGGTCAGCGCCAGGATCAGCGCGCTCCATCCGATGGTCCTGCGGATCATGCTCTGTCCTTCGCGCGCTGTGTCGCGGGGAGAGAACAGGTCCGGACCGGCCGACTCAAATGAATCTTAGGTCATGTGGTGGGGGCGCGTGGCCCCCTACCCCGCCACCAAGCCGAAATCGGCCACCCGGCCCATCGCATCGCGCACGGCGGCCAGGGTCTTCAACCGGTTGTCGCGTTCGGCGGCGACCTCCGAATTGACGAACACCCCGTCGAGGAAGGCGTCGACCGGGCCGCGCAGGCCGGCCAGTTCCTGCATGGCGGCCGTGAAGTCCTCGCGCGCCAGGGCCGCGGCCAGGGCCGGCTCGACCAGCCGCAGGGCGTCGTGCAGCTGCACTTCCGGCCCCGAGGCGTCGTCGAGCAGGCCGCGCTCGCCTTCCGCCTTCCAGCCCTTCTTCTCCTCGGCCTTGAGGATGTTGGAAGCGCGCTTGTAGCCGGCCAGCAGGTTCTTGCCGTCGTCGGTCTTCAGGAACCCGTCCAGCGCCTCGACCCGGGCGACGATGCGCACCAGGTCGTCGTCGCCGAGCGCGAACACCGCGTCGACGAGGTCGTGGCGCTTGCCTTGGTCCTTGAGGGTGACCTTCAGGCGGTCCTCGAAGAAAGCGCCAATCGCCTCGTCGAGCTTCAGCGTATCCCAACGCTGACTCACTCTATCCATAAGGATTGTCATTTGATCGTCGGAAAGACGCTGAACCGTATCCCGCGCAACGCCTGCTTCTAATAACTTATCGTACCCTTGCGCGTCTTTATTAAGACCCCTAAGAAAATCTTGCCCTTCGAGTTCATAGACAACCTTACGGGCCAATGAAATAATAGAGATCCGAAGCCCATTATCCAGAATTATGCGGATAATACCCAACGCTGCTCGACGCAGAGCATAAGGGTCTTTAGAGCCAGTCGGCTTCTCGTCGATCGCGAAGAAGCTCACCAACGTGTCCAGCTTGTCGGCAAGCGCCACAGTCGCACTTAGCGGCGCGGTGGGAACTGCATCGGCTGGGCCTTGCGGTTTGTAGTGGTCACGAATGGCAGCGGCGATATCGAGATCCATCTCGACGGCGCGGGCGTAGTAGCCGCCCATCAAACCCTGCAGTTCGGGGAACTCGCCAACCATCTGCGAAGCAAGGTCCGCCTTGGCCAGGCGCGCAGCCTGTTGTGCTTTGTCGAGATCGATATCGAGGCCCTGAGCTTGAAGTATCTCCGCAATCTCACGAGCCAGGATCGTAATTCTGTCCACCCGCTCGGCCATCGTCCCGAGCTTGGCGTGGAACGTGACGCCGTCCAATTTGTCCAGCCACGGCGCGAAGCCGACCTTGACGTCCTCGTCCCAGAAGAACCGGGCGTCGGACAGGCGCGAGGACAGCACCTTGGCGTTGCCCTCGGCGATCACCTTGCCGCCGTCGGCCGCCTGGACGTTGGCGATGGTGATGAAGTGCGGGGCCAGGCCCTCCCCGTCCGGCTTGCGGACGGCGAAATACTTCTGGTGGGTGCGCATCGAGGTGCGGATCACCTCGCCGGGCAGGTCGAGGAACGCCGGATCCATGTCGCCCAGCACCGGGGTCGGCCATTCGGCCAGGCCGGCGACTTCTTCCAGCAGGCCCTGGTCTTCGACCAGCTCGAGATTACGCGCGAAGCACAGGGTCTTGCAGCCCTCGAGGATGCGCGCCTTGCGCTCCTCGACGTCGAGCACCACGAAGTGGTCGATCAGGCCCTTCTGGTATTCGTCGAAGTCGCGGGCCTTGAACGGCTGGCCGCCCCAGCCGCGGCCGACGCGCATGAAGCGGTGGCCCTCGGTGACGTCGCCGCTCTCGACGCCCTCGATGGCGAACGGCACGACCTCGCGGTCCAGCACGCAGAGGATGCGCTTCAGCGGCCGCACCCAGCGCAGCTTGCTCGTGCCCCAGGTCATCGACTTGGGCCACGGGAAGGCGCGGACGATGGCCTCGACCATCTCGGCGACGATCTGCGCGGTCGGACGGCCCTTCTTGTCGATGAAGGCCATGTAGACGCCGTCGCGCTCGACCAGCTGGTCCTGGGTCAGGCCCGCCTTGCGCAGGAAGCCCTCCATGGCCTGGGGCGGGGCGCCGACGCGCGGGCCCTTCAGCTCCTCCTTGCGGTCAGCCTGGGCGATCGGCAGGCCCTCGGCCACCAGGGTCAGGCGGCGCGGACCGGCGAAGGTCTTCAGCGCCTCGGGCAGGAAGCCGGCGGCGGCCAGGTGCTCGCGCGCCATCCGCTCCAGGTCGCGCGCGGCGCCGGCCTGCATGCGGGCGGGGATCTCTTCGGAGAACAGTTCGAGAAGGAGTTGGGGCATCGTCTCTACGCGGCTTCCTGCTGCTCGACCCAGGCGCTGGCGCACAGCTTACAAAGGTCGCGGATGCGGCCGATGTAGCTGGCGCGTTCGGCGACGGCGATCGCGCCGCGGGCGTTCATCAGGTTGAAAAGGTGGCTGGCCTTGAGGACCATGTCATAGGCGGGCAGCACCAGGGACTTGCCCTGGTAGTCGCGGGCCAGCATCAGCGGAACCTGCTGTTCCATGTCCTCGAACTGGCGCTTGAGCACGGCCACGTCATAGCCGTGGAAATTGGCTTCCGAGTGCTGGCGCTCATTCTCCAGGAACACGTCGCCATAGGTCAGATGGCCCAGCGGCGCGTCGGGGTCGTTGAACGGCAGGTCGTAGACGTTGTCGACGCCGAACACGTACATCGCCAGGCGCTCCAGGCCGTAGGTCAGCTCGCCGGCCACCGGCGAGACGTCCAGGCCGCCCACCTGCTGGAAGTAGGTGTACTGCGACACCTCCATGCCGTCGCACCAGACCTCCCAGCCCAGGCCCCAGGCCCCGACCGTCGGGTTCTCCCAGTCGTCCTCGACGAAGCGGATGTCGTGGGTGCGCAGGTCCAGGCCGATGGCTTCCAGCGACCCCAGGTACAGGTCCTGCATGTTCGGCGGGTTCGGCTTCAGGATCACCTGGTACTGGTAATAGTGCTGCAGGCGGTTGGGGTTCTCGCCATAGCGGCCGTCGCCCGGGCGGCGCGAGGGCTGGACATAGGCCGCGTTCCACGGCTTGGGGCCCAGCGCGCGTAGCACGGTGGCCGGATGCAGGGTGCCCGCCCCCACCTCGATGTCGTGCGGCTGCAGGATGACGCAGCCCTGGGCGCTCCAATAGTCATGGAGCGTCAGGATCAGGCTTTGGAAAGACTTGGGTTTTTCAGCGGGCATGAGGTCCGAACAGGGCCAGAAAAAAGTCGGCGGACCATAGGGCCCGCCGACCTGTGCTTCAAGCCGAGTTGGAAGGCCCGTGAAGCCTAGTTGCCCCGGGGGGCCGAGCGCCTGCCGGCGTTCGACAACGGCTTGCCGTAAAGCTTGCGGTTCTCCGGCGTGTCGGCGATCGGCGGGTTGGAGGTGACGTTCGCGTCGCCGGCCTTGAGGCCCGCCTGCTGTTCGGGCGGCAGGGACGACACCCGGCCGGCGGTGTCGGTCGCCGTGCCCGTGGGAGCCACCATGGTCCCCGCGGCGGTGGGGTCGACGGGCGGCGGCGCGGTGGCCGGCATCATCTGATCAGCCGGAGCCGCGGTCGGTTTCGGATTCACCGGGGCCGTCGATTGGGCCATGGCCACGCCGGACATCAGCGCCAGCGCGGCGGTGGCGGTAGCAAGACGCACAAACATGGGACTGATCCTCGTTCAAGGAATCCAGCCAGCACAGCGCCCCAGTCTCGCTTTCCGTTGCGCCGATCACGGGCTCGTGATGGGACTACTTGAAGAACATCACGATGGCGACGCCAACGAAGATGAAGCCGAAACCCAGCACAGTGGTCCACCGCAGGGTCTCCCCGAGATAGAGGATCGAGAACAGCGAGAAGACCACCAGGGTGATCGCCTCCTGGCCGGTCTTCAGCTGGGCGGTGGAATAGACTTCGTGGCCCATGCGGTTGGCCGTCACGGCCAGCACATATTCCGGCAGGGCGATCATCCAGCCGCTGAAGATCGCCAGCAGCAGGGTCATCGAACGGTTCTTCAGGTGACCGTACCAGGCGAAGGTCATGAAGACGTTCGAGACGATCAGCAACGCCCAGGGCGCGATCTTCATCCAGAGGGAAGGCATATCCGGCGGGGGCTCCAATCGCGAGGCGTAGGCCGCGAGAATGTATGCGGATCGCGACAGCCTTCGCCAGACGCCGTTTCGAGCCCCGAAACGCCGATTTTATGACCACTCGCAACCATCATTGCTTATTTTATAGACAGCACATCCCTTTCGTTTCCAATTCCCTACCGCGCGGCGGTCATGTCGCAAGCCCGACCGATAGCGTGATCAGCGCCGGGGAAACGATGAGGCTCTTAGGGAGTCGCGTCGCGGTGCGAGTGAGCAACGCGCTCTAAAACCAATTCTAAGGGGAACCCGCGAAGTCGGCGGGTCGGAGCAAGGCGGATGAAACTGATCATAGCGATCGTCAAACCCTTCAAGCTCGACGAGGTCCGCGAGGCGCTCGTCGCCGCGGGCGTCGAAGGCCTGACGGTGTCCGAGGTCAAGGGTTACGGCCGTCAGAAGGGCCAGACCGAAATCTATCGCGGCGCGGAGTACCAGGTGAACTTCGTGCCGAAGGTGAAGCTGGAAGCCGTCGTCGACGATGCGTCGGCGGCCAAGGCGGTCGAGGCGGTCAAGGCCGCGGCGGCGACGGGCAAGATCGGCGACGGCAAGATCTTCGTCCTCAATGTCGAGGAAGCCGTTCGCATCCGGACCGGCGAGACCGGCCCGGCCGCTCTGTAAATCATCGGGGAAAAAGGGGATACCAACGATGAAAATCACATTTAAACCGCTGGCCGGGCTGATGCTCGCCGCGACCATCGCGGGGGCGCCGTTGGGCGCCGTCGCCTTCGCCCAGGAGGCCGCGCCCGCGCCGGCC
>NZ_AKKF01000082.1 GCF_000281955.1 Caulobacter sp. AP07
CCCCGCCGCAGGCGGACATGCCGCCAAAGTGCAGTCCGTGATAGCCGCCCCGCAACGAAACGAACTTCACGCGCTCGGGCTCGCCGACCAGCTTCCAGTACTGCCGCGCGATCTTGAACGCGGTTTCCGTGGCGTCCGAACCGCCCGAGCCGTAGAGCACCTTGGCCATGCCTTCCTGGGCGGTCAGCTCGCAGAGCTTGGCCGACAGGCGCACGGCCGGGGCGTTCGCGCTGCCCGGGAACATCGTGTAGTAGGGCAGCTCTTGGAGCTGGGCCGAGATGGCGTCGTTGATTTCCTGACGACCATAGCCGGCGTTAACGCACCACAGCCCGCCCTGGCAGTCGATCATGCGCCGACCATCCAGGTCGGTGACATGGACGCCGTCGCCCTTGACGACGATCGGCGGCGGGTTGGCCACGGTGTCCTTGGGATCGGCCATGGGGTGGAAGGCGAAGCGACCCACGGTCTGCTTCAGCCAATTGGAATCCGATTCCCGGTCTGTCATCCCGCCCATGTCCGCCATCACCTGCTCCTTAAGCACCGCGACGCCTTCGCCTCGCTTGGCCGGAAGGGACCACAGCTCAGACCTGAAAACCCTACCCCCCAAAGGCGACCTCCGACGGCGAGCGCCGCCTCTGGTGCGCGGCGGGAGGACCGCGGGTCACCGTCGATGACCTCTGAGGATAAGACCGACTACCCAGCGATCAGCGAGCTTGGCGTTGTCGTCGGCGTCCACGGGCTACGCTCCGAGCGACCGCCGAGGCGGGGCGAGCTCGTGTCGATACAGGCAAGCGAAGGACAGTCCCGCCTGGGGCCAGCCCCCTCTTCATGCGTCAAACATCGATGACCAGCATCGGCGTCTTGGATCGCGAGCAGCAGGGGGTAAATTGGTCGTTCTTTTCCCGCTCTTCGTTCGTCAGATAGAAATCCCGGTGCTCGGGCACGCCATCCAGCACGCGTGTGATGCAAGTGCCGCAGACGCCTTGCGCGCACGAGGTGGGCAGATCGACGCCGGCATCGCGCAGCACGTCCGTCACCGTGGCGTCGGCGGGGATGTCGAACACCTGACCGGTGGACGAGATTTTGATCTGGAATGCGCCGCCTTCAGCAAACATCGCCTCGGGATCGGCGCTGAAGTATTCGCGGTGAACCTGCCGGTCGGCATAGCCTTTGGCGGCGGCCGACCTCAGTACGAGGTCGATGTAGCCCGTGGGGCCGCAGACGTAGACGTGGGTTCCTAGACAGGGTTCGCCGAGGACGGCGTCGATATCCAGGGCGTGGGCTTGGCCTTGATCGTCGAAGTGGAAGTGAACCTTCTCGGCGAAGGTTGACGCCCTGATCCGATCATGGAACGCGCAACGCGCCCGGGAGCGAGCGCAATAGTGCATCTCGAAGTCAGCGCCGAGCGCTGACAACCGCTCCGCCATGCAGAGGATCGGCGTCACGCCGATGCCGCCGGCGAACAGCAGCGTGCGCTGGGCGGAATGTTCAAGCTGGAAATGGTTGCGGGGCTCGGAGATGCGCAGGTCCTGCCCCTCCCCGATTTCGTGCATGCCTGCCGAGCCGCCGCGGCTGCGGGGGTCCTTCAGCACGCCGATCACGTATCGGCTGCGTTCAGAGGGGTTGTTACACAGCGAATACTGCCTCACGAGGCCGGCTCTGACCTCGACGTCGATATGCGATCCGGCGCTGAAGGGTGGCAGATCACCCCCTGTCGGATCGGCCAGTTCGAACACGGCGATGTCCTCGGCTTCGATGTTCTTCCTGGTGACCTTTACGGTCATCAACGGCTGAAGCATGGGCGACTCCGAGGGGTAAGGGGTGTGTCAGCCGACGAAGCGGCGCACCGGGAGACAATTGGGATTCGTCGACAATTGGCGACGCGTGACCTGCTCGGTCGCGGAACAGGATCAAGCTTCTGGCCAAGGGCCAGGATCGTCTCGGGCGCGTCTGTCGTGTCCCCGGTCATGCAGATCGGGCGCCCGTGGCGGCGCAAGACCTCACCCGTCGGGTTTCTCCCGACCTCGGTCTGCGCGTTGAAGGTGAGACCGGTGGACTCGCAAGCGCGGCCACCCGTGCTCGTCATGTGGATCTCGCTGACAAAGGGCCATGAGAGGAGCCGTCAGAGACCGTGCGCCTGCGCCAGAATGTGGGCTGACGCCCCGCCGTCCACCGGGAGGTTGGCGCCGCGGATCCACCGGGATGGGTCCGACAGAAGGAAGGCCACCACGGGCGCGACGTCCGCGGCGTTGGCGGCGCGACCGGTATTGACCCGGTCTTCCTCGACCAGCTTGCCGAAAGCCTGGATGAAATCGGGCAGGATGGGCGTTGCGATGGGGCCGGGGCTGACGGCGTTCATGCGGATGCCGTGGTCGCGCCAGGTAAAGCGGTTGTGGAACGTCCAGACGATCACGGCTTCCTTGCTGAACGAATAGGCTCGCTCCGCCGACATGTCCTGGGCGCGGCAGAACGCGGCGATGCCGTCGAAGTCCAGGTCCTGCGCCGCCTTCACCTGCTCAAGGCTCCGCGCCCAGCCATGCCCCGCGAGGGATGCGAGGTTCACGATCGCCGCGCCCCGGTTCATCTTGTCGACGAGCCGGTAGGTCAGGTGCTTGAGGCCGATCAGGTTCACCGCGAGGACTTGCTCAGCGGACCGGGTGGGCGGCAGGCCGGCGATGTTCGCCAAGCCGTCCAGGCCCTCGGGCAACGCGCGCGCAAGGTCGTCGATCGAACCGGGGTTTGAGAGGTCGGCGCGGAAAAACTCGTCCACCGCCGCGGTCGGCTCGTTGATGTCGACGGCCAGAACGCGTGCGCCCTGCGCCTTCGCGATGAGAACCGTCTCGTGGCCTATCCCGGAAGCAGCCCCCGTGATCACGAGGGTTTTGTTCTCGAGGCTGTTCATCAAGGATCTCCAGCTTTGCCAGCGGACGGAAACAGGCGTTCAGTCGACCGACCGCCACCGCATGAGGACGCTGCGCAAGGCGACCCCGACCAGCGTCGCCAGGATCCCGACCACGACGGCCATGGTGGCCAGGCCGTAGCCAAGGGCGTGGCCGCCCTCGAAGAACCTGTCGGAAAGGAGAGCGACCACCATGGGTCCCATGCCCTGGCCAATCAGGTTCTGGGCGAGAAGGTAGAGGGCCGTCTGCTTGCCCATCAGATGGCTCGGGGTGACCTGAGCGAGGATGGTGGCGCCGACGGCGTAGAAACTTCCCGCGAAGGCGAGTTTCACGCAGATCGCGACCCACATCAGTTCCACGGTGGGGGCGAAGGGAATGGCGACGATCGCGATCAGCGAGATGACGCTGGCGAGGATGCCGTAATCTAGCAGTGAGCGGCCTCGCGCCGTCAGCCAGTCCATCACGAAGCCGCCGGCGAACAGGCCAATCGGCGGCAATATCAGATAGGCGAGCCCCATCACGCGGCCCACCTGCGGCGGAGAAAGGCCCCACTGGCGACTGGCCAGGGCGGGGAGCCAGGCGCTGCTGCCGAAGGTCAGCATGGCCTGCAAGGTCGTGAAGGACAGCAGGAGGAAATAGATCCAGCCATTGGCCTTCATGTGAGACCAGACCTGACCGTATCCGGCGGGCTTGGCGCCCTGGACGTCCACCCGGCGCGCGGGCTCCTTGACCAGGAACAGGAGCAGGGTGAGCGGGAAGCCGGCCGCTCCCACGATGATCAACACGCATTGCCACGGCTTCATCGCGCCAAGCACCGGCCAGGCGGAGAAACGGCCGTCGCTCGCGGCGGCCAGAAGAGCGCCGCCCAGCAGGAGGGCCAAGGCGGAGCCAGCGTAGGGCGCCATGGCCAGGACGCTGTAGGCGCTGGCGCGGCGCGACGGCTCCACCGCGTCGCGGATGAGCGAGAAGGACGCGGGGGCGATAACCGACTCGGAGAAGCCGACGCCGGCCCGCCCCGCAAACAACTGACCGAAGGAGCGGGCAAAACCGCAGACAATGGTCATCGCCGACCAGACAACCGCGCCGATGGCGATGAGTCCGCGGCGATTGTAGCGGTCAATCAGATAGCCGGCCGGCAGGTTCATCAGGCTGTAGAACAGGGCGAAGGAGAAGCCGAGCAGCAATCCCATGCGCGTGTCGGACAGGCCCAGATCAGCTTTGATGGGCTGCACCAACAAGGTGAGCACCTGCCGGTCGATGAAAGACCATGTGTAGACCACCCCGATCACCGCCAGCAGCACCCATCCGGCCATTCCAAACGGGCGGCTTGGGGACTGGGTTTGCGACTCTTGTTTGGGAGGGCGAACCATCAAGTCTACCTCGTCGTTGTGAAGACGGGCGCAGGGCCCCGTCGATGGATATCGAGCGTGCTGCGCAGGGAGCGTGCCGGGCCGGCCCAGCGCTCACGACGTGGAGGCAAGGACGTCGCCGCGGCGAAGACACCGCGGCGACGGTGGACGATCAGAACTGGGCGCGGAGCGTCACACCGAAGTTCCTCGGCGCTCTGGCGTGTCCCCAGAGACCGGCGGGCGTGTTGCCGGCGAACAGAAGCACCGGCTCGTTCTCCAGGTTGTTTCCGTAGATGCTGATCTGCCAACGATCCTCGGGGGCGTGATAGGTCACGTCGAAGTCCGTGGTGGCGAAACCGGACTTCAGGCGTCCAGGGATGCGCTGCAGCACGATGTAGGAATGACTTTCGAATTGCTGGCTGAGACTCGCCACGACGCGGGCGTCGTTGGGCAGTTCAAAGCTGTGGCTGTAACCGAGGTTGCCAGACCACATGGGCGCGCGTGTCAGATCCTCGCCGGCATAGTTGGCCGCCGGCACGTTGGTGGGGGCGAAGGCGGCCTGCGTAAACTCGACGTAGCGGGCCACGTTATACTGCAGTTGAACGCTGAGACGGTCGTGGGGCGTGATCATCCAGGCCGACTGGACCTCCAGGCCCCAGTTCTTGGCCTTGGGCGCGTTCACCGTCATGAAGGCGATATTGGCCGGGCTTTGGCGCGGCGTGACGCCGTTGACGAAACCGAACTGGGACACCTGGAAATTCCGGTAATCCCAGTACCAGGCCTCGAGGTTCAACTGGAAGCGGCGGTCGAAAAAGCGGTTCTTCGAACCGACCTGGTAGGACGTCATCGTCTCGGGCTCGTAGGTGTTCGGAGCGCGGCCCACGAAGAACCCGCCGGCCTTGTAGCCGCTGGAGATGTTCGCATACAGGAGCGAGTCAGGGGCGAGATCGTAGTCGACGCCCACGCGATAGTCCGTGCTCTCCCACTGCGCGTCGCCGATATTGGCGTATTGGCTCAGCACCGGATCGCCCGGCACGTCGGACACCGAGGTCGTCGTCCCGCGCATGGTCTTTTTGTCGCGCGAATAGCGCAGGCCAAGGGTGAACCTGAGCCGATCATTGGCCGACCAAACCCCCTGCCCGTAGAGCGCCCAGGATCTCAGATCCAAAGGATCCAGCACCTGGATCGAACGGGTCGGAATCTGGGTCTTCTGATCGTTGCGAGAGACCTGCTGGTCCAGCAGGTAGAGAGCGCCAAGCGTCCACTCCAGACGGCCAAAGGCGGGCTCCGAAGACGCCAGTCGCGCCTCAAGGCTCTTCTGATCGGCCTTGCTGGTGACCCGCTGACGGAAACCGCCGCTGTAGGTCAGGGCGTCATACTTCGCGCCGAGGAAGGCCGGGATCAGGGTGAGCTTGGCGAACCCAAGGCGCCAGTCGATTTGGGCGCTCAAGCCTCGCGTGGTGAGATCCTGCCAAGCGTCCCGGGGCACGCGCGTACCGCCGTTGAGCAGCGAAGGCCCCTCATCGACCCGCCAGGGATCGCTGGGGAACAGAAAGTCCCCGGTCGGCGACTTCAGCGGCACGTCGCCCACGCCCGCGCCCTGCGCGTTGTAGTAGGAACCCGTGACCAGGACGGTCAGATCTTCGTTCGGCTTGTAGATCCCCTTGACCCGAACCCCGACGTTGTCGGCATCGTCGGAGCCGCTGGTGAGATAGGGGTCGCGCTTTTCTCGCTGGAAGCCCGCCCTGAAGGCGAGCGTTTCATTGACGGGAATGTTGACGACGCCCTCCAGCCGCAGGAGGTTGAAGTCGCCGAGGGTCACGCCCGCAGAACCGCCGAAGTCGAAGGTGGGGTTTTTCGAGATGACGTTGATGGCGCCCACGGTGGCGTTGCGGCCGTAAAGCGTGCCTTGCGGACCCTTGACGACTTCAACGCGATCCAGGTCGAAGAACAGGCCATTCATCCCGATCGGCCGCGAGACCGCGACGCCATCGACGTTGTAGGCCGCCGCGGGGTCGTTGAGCACGTTGGCGACAACGCTGCCCACGCCGCGGATGAAGATGCCGGGCTGAGCCCCAACCTCGAGAATCTTCAGGCCCGGCACCACGTTCTGAATCTTGCTCGCGGTATTGATGTTTTGCTGTTGCAAGTCCGTGGCGCTGACCGAAGATACCGCCAGCGGTAGATTTTGGATGTTGGTGGCGCGAAAATCAGCCGTGACGACGACTGTTTCGAGTTGCACCGTCGCCTGGTCGGCAACAGCGGTTTGGGCCGAAGCGGTAGTGGCCGCGAAAAGAGCGGCGCCGCTCAGCAGAATGAGCCTATAGCGCACGATATGACCTCCCTGGCCCGCTCCTGTGCTGTTTGCCAGCCTCATTGGATAACGGGTTAAGCAAATGCATAACGTGTTATATTATTCCTGTCACGCCCTTCCCGCCGCATTTCGTGGCTCCGTCCCAGGGGCGCGTAGAATGAAATTATCGGAGCCGCCAAGATGCCGGACGACATGAAATTGGAGGACGTCGCCGACCCCGCGTACTCGCCGGGATTGTTCGATGAATCGCTCCCGGTGATCCTGCTTCGCGCACGGATCGCGGTAACGGCCTGCTTTCGGCCCGTCCTGACGCAGCATGAGCTCACCGACGCGCAGTGGCGGGTGATCAAGGTGCTGGCCGGCAGCGGACCCATGGACGTCAGCGAATTGTCGCGGCGCACCGACCTGCTCGCGCCCAGCATATCGAGGATCGTCCGCGACCTGGGCGTGCGAGGCGTCACGAGTCGAACGACCCCACCGCAGGATGCGCGCCGCTCCATCGTGGGGCTCACCGATCAGGGGGAGGCTCTGGTGGACAAGCTCCAAAAGGCTGTAACGCCGATCCACCACCATCTCGATGGCTTGCTCGGCGAAGACAAAAAAGATCTCAAGCGGATCCTGGCCCGCCTGACGGCGGCCCTCTCAGCGTCGCTGCCGGAGGGTTGGCAGCAAGGCGAGGAATAGGGGGCTGTCCGCCCTGGGCAGAACGGTCGATGGTCTTGCGTTCCAGCGACGCAGGCAGGCCTTCGACGCCGCCCTCGCGGCCCAGTTCCGACGGCTTGAGTCCGCCGAAGGGGACGGATGGGCCCATCTGAAACGGGTTTCCGAAGGGCGATGGCGCTCCAAACGCGCCGAGCGCATCGCGCGTCGAACAGCCGTCGTTTCTCAACTCTCGCGCAGCCCAGCTTGACAGCGACAGAGCCGATCCGCAGGTTAGTGAACGCGTTAAGTAATCTTGGAGGGGTCGTTGGAAAGCGATGATGCGATGGTCGGGACCGGATATTCCAGGTCCCCCTCCCGGTTTAACGCCACCTTGACGGAGGTTGGCCGGGGCACGCCGATGGGCGAGCTTCTGCGACGCTATTGGCACCCTGTCGGACTATCGAACGACGCGGGCGATGTTCCACGCAAGGTGCGGGCGCTCGGTGAGGACCTTATCCTCTTCCGGGACGGGAACGGCAGAGCGGGTCTCGTCCATGACCGCTGCTGTCACCGCGGCACGACCCTCTATTATGGCAAGGTCGAAGATCGCGGCATCCGCTGCTGCTACCATGGCTGGCTGTTCGATGTGGAAGGCCGCTGCCTGGAACAGCCCGCCGAGCCTAATCTGGGCGAGCAGTTTCGCGGAAAAGTGCGGCAACCCTGGTATCCCACCAAGGAACAATACGGGTTGGTCTTCGCCTATATGGGCCCGCCCGAGCGGATGCCGGTCCTTCCGCGTTGGGCGTGTCTCGAGACACTTGACGAAGGCGAGTTCATCGACGCCGACGACAATTCCATCGGCTCCGGCGGCGGCGTCGTCGTCCCCTGCAACTGGTTGCAGCACTACGAGAACGTCGCCGATCCGTACCACGTGCCTATCCTGCACGGCAGCTTCAGCGGCACGCAGTTCACCGAGATCATGAACCGGTTCCCAAAGGAGGTGGAGTTCGCCTTCACCGAGCGCGGGGTGAAGATCCGCACGACCAGGCCGGTTGAAGGCAAGGGAACCCTCAACCGGATCACCGAAGTCCTGCTCCCCACGATCCGCGGCGTTCCCAACCCGGTGCACGGTGCTTTTGGCGTTCCCGTCGAGTCCCTGGGCTGGACCCTGCCCATCGATGACACCCACTACCGGATCTACACCGCCGGCCGGGTGCGTGAGAAAGGCGTCTTCCTGCCGCGGGCCGAAGGCGGGGCTTTGACCCGCGCGTCCTGGTTCGACATGTCCGAGGAAGAACGCCGGGCGAAGCCGGGCGACTATGAAGCCCAGACCGGTCAGGGCCCGATCACGCTGCACTCGGAAGAACACCTCGCCAGTTCGGACCGCGGGGTGGTGATGGTGCGTCGCCTGTTGGAGAAGCAGCTCAAGGTGGTGGCTGAGGGGGGCGATCCCATCGGCGTCTCTTACGACGGGAACGCCCCGCCGATCCGGCTCGAGGCCGGAAACTGGCTGGCGCAGGAGTCGTGAAGAGCAACGTTGTCCATCGGAGGGATCAGGTCGACAGCCTTGCCCGGCCCGACTTTCTGCTGGCCGCTCGCGACGCGTTCAAGTCGGACGACACCAACCCACCCAAGGACTGACGCCTGTCCAGGGACGGCATCTGATTGCGCCAGACGACGCCACGGCAGACCAACAAGGCGTGGGCGCCGGGCGCGACCTGGACGCCGATCGCTTCGGATGCGGGTTCATGCCCCCAGGCTTCGGCGAAACCATGGCGCCCCGACCGCGCGGTCTGAGCAGGCGGCGCCGAACAGATGGGCCGAGGTGCGGCGACGACCGCGCGGGCCCATCCGTCTCCTCCGTCTAGCCGCGGAATTCCAGCTTGGAGCCGTCGCTGAAACGGGAAAAGCGATAGGGTGAAAGGTCGATGCTCGGCTTGGCGCCGGTGACCAGATCGGCCAGCGCCTCGCCGGCGGCGGGCGCCATCGTCAGGCCATAGTAGAAGCCCGATCCGACAAACAGACCCGGTGTTTGGCTCACCGGCGACAGGACGGGCATGTTGTCCAGGGTGCTGGTCAGCGCGCCGCTCCAGGTCTCGACGAGCCGGCTGTCGCCGAACGTGGGATAGGCGGCCTTGAAGTCGCCGACCACGGCGTCCAGCAGCCTGTGCCGGGTTTCGGGCATCAGGATTCGGTTGCGCTCGAAGGGCGAGGCCTCGTCCAGTTTCCAGTGTTTGGGAATCCGCCACTGGTCCATGAAGGTCTGGACGTTGAGCACCGGTCGGACCTGACTGCCCATGGCCCGGAAGGCGGGCAGCAGGCGCGGCAAGTCGCCCAGGATCGCCGGCGTGATCGGGGTCGTGCCGATCGCCGCGCAGACGTCGTAGGCGCCGCTCAGGGTCGGCCGCATGATCACGCCGCTGCGCTCGAAGACGAGCGGAATCTGTGGGCTGGGTCCACCGGACGGCGGCGAGAGGCGGGCGATGCCGGAAAAGGCCATGAATTGCGGCAGGTCCAGACCCAGGCTGCGCGCGAAGACGGGCGACCAGGCCCCGCCGGCCAGCACCACGGCGCCGCACAGGATCGCGCCCTTTTCCGTGACCACGCTGGAGACCCGACCCGCGGACATCTCGATCCCGCGGGCGGCGCAGCCTTGAAGGATCACCCCGCCGCGACGACGGAAGGCCTCGGCCATCGCCGAGGCGGCCAGTTGCGGCTCGGCCACGGCGTCGCTGGCCTGATAGATGCCGCCCACGAAGCTTTCCGTGCTTCCGCCGGCCATCTCGGCGGCCTGGGCGGCGGTCAGCATGCGGGCGTCGATGCTCGGGGCCCCCTTGGCGCTTTCCAGCCATCCGGCGGCCCATTCCACGCTTTGGGGGGTGGAGAACAGGGCCGCCAGGCCGGGGCGCCGGTAGCCGGTCTCCGCGCCGACGCGCCGGTTCATGTCCGCCCAAAGCGCCTTGGAGCGGGCGACGATCTCGATCTTGACCGGATCGAGGAACTGGCCGTCGATATAGCCCAGGGAGCGGCCGGAGGCCTCGCCGGCGATCACGCCCTTTTCGCAAAGCACGACGCGCAGTCCGCGCTCGACCAGGCTCAAGGCCGTCATGCAGCCGATGTTGCCGCCGCCGA
>NZ_AKKF01000083.1 GCF_000281955.1 Caulobacter sp. AP07
GGCAGCGGCGCCCCGTCCGGTCCGGTCGTCACGTCGCCAAAGGTGTCCAGGCCAAGTTCCAGCGTCTGCGTCATCGGATCTCCATGGAATCTCGCGCCACGACCTCGTCGCGACGCCTCGGGGAAGGTTGAATGTTCGACACAGATGGTGTTGCAGTTCGGTGCGGCAATGGCCGGCGTTCCGACGCATCGCGGTTTGCTTTAAGAGGCGGGGGCTAAGGGCGAACGCCTATTCGGACGTTCGCGGATTGAATTTCACCGGCGACGGGCCCAAGTCGGGGGCCGCGACGACGAAGTTGAGGCGTGAGGACAGCGTGGGCTCGACCACCGTAAATGACGAGGTCGGCCTGGTCCGCCAGGCTCACGCCCTGACGGCGGACCTGACCACGCCCAGCCGGGCGTTCTACTGGGCGGACCTGATCCTGACCGCGACGGCCGCCTGGGGCGGGCTGGGGCTGGCCGCCACGACACGCAGCCTGCCGGTCGGCGTCGTCGCCGGCTTGGTCAGCCTGCTGGCCCTCTATCGCGGCCTGAGCTTCATCCACGAGATCAGCCACCTGCGCCCCCGGGACGTGCCGGGCTTCCGGCTGGGCTGGAACCTGCTGGTCGGCGTGCCGCTGATGACGCCGTCGATGATGTACGAGGGCGTGCACAACCTGCACCACGCCAAGGACCGCTTCGGCACCCCTCGCGACCCCGAATACCTGCCGCTGGGCCGTTTCTCGCAAGCCAAGCTGGCCGGCTTCGCCCTGATCTCGCTGCTGGCCCCGCTGGGGGTGATCCTGCGCTCGGGGGTCCTGATCCCGCTGTCCTTCGCGGTCCCGGCCGTGCGCCGCATGGTCAGGACCAAGCTGTCGGCCCTGGTGATCAACCCCGACTTCGTGCGCGAGGACAACGACAGGACCCGTCCCGACTGGCTGGCCCAGGAGATCGGCTGCTGGCTGTGGTGCTGGGGCGTGGCGGCGCTGACCGTGGCGGGCGTCGTGCCGCTTCGGGTGGTGGCGACCTGGTTCGCGGTGTTCTCGCTGGCCACCTTCGTCAATCAGCTGCGCACCCTGGTCGCCCACTACTGGCACAACGACGGCGAACGGATGAGCTTCGAGGCGCAGTTCCTCGACTCGGTCAACGTGCCGCCGCCGGCCCTGCTGCCGTTCCTGTGGGCTCCGGTCGGGCTGCGCTACCACGCCCTGCACCACCTGCTGCCGCGCCTGCCGTACCACAACCTCGGCAAGGCCCATGCGCGGCTGTCGGCCCAGATGGCGGCGACCTCGCCCTATCATCGGGTCGAGGAGCGCGGCCTATTCGTGGCGCTGGGAAACCTGTTCCGGCGGGCGGGCGAGGCGAAACCGGACCTAGGCGTCGCGCCGGACGAGGTTGAGCGTCAGCGCGTTTGACCGCTCGCCCGTCGGCAGGGTCCGGCTAAGGGCCCAGGCCGCGCCGGTCAGCGACAGGGCGATGGCCAGCATCGTCCATTCCAGCTGGCTGCCGGGCGCCGCCAGGACGCGCGGCAGGTGCAGCAGCAGCACGAAGGTCCCCATCATCGCCGCCAGCAGGGTCGCCGCCAGCCGCGACAGCACGCCGCTGACCAGGGCCAGGCCCGCCGCGAGGTGGCCGCAACCGGTCGCATAGGCCCAGAACAGCGGGAAGGGGATCCAGGCCGGCACCATGGTCGCGGTGAAGGCCGCATAGGCGAAATGGCTCAGCCCGAAGACCAGCGCGCAGGCTCCGAACAGCAGCCGAGCCGTCAGGCGCAACTTGGCGTCGGGCGATGGCGCGAGCATCGCGAACAGCGCCAGTCCGCCCATGGCCAGGGCCAGGATCTCGGCCACGCCCAGCCAGGCCGCGACGCTGGTGGGCTGAGCGATGATCAGCGGACCGTGCAACAGCACGACCCAGACGGCGTAGATCGCCGCCAGAACCGCCGAGGCGATGCGCGCCGTGCGCCGCCAGAGGACGCCGGCGCCCAGCAGCAGCAACGCCGCCGCGCTGAGCGCGGCGAGGATCGCATGGCCGGGAAGATCCTTGGGAACCGGCTGCCACTGCAGCGCGAAGTCGCCGAAAACCAGGCCGATGACGCCCAGGGCGATCGCCCCCAGGCCATAGAGAACGCCGTCGCGGTGCATGAACCCTCCCGGCCGGTCGCGGCCGCTGCAAGGGGGCGAGCTTGGCGTAGCGCCCTATCGATGACTTGGGGTTTGTTGCGCTTGTGCGATCACGGCGGGCGCGTTCAAATGACGGTTCCTGGGCGGAGGTGAAGGCTTGTTCCGCGTCGAGACCAACGGCCCCGCCTTGCCCAGCCGCGCCGGCCTCTACGGCGCGGGCGAGGCGCGCTGCGCGACCGGGGCCTCCGCGCCGATCGAGAAGTGCTACGCCGGGCCGGCGGTCGGGGTCGTGGTGTCGGGGACCTTCGACTACGCGGCGCGGTTGGGGCGGACGCGGGCGGCGCCCGGATCGATCCTGTTCGGCAACGCCGGCGAACCGTTCCAGTGCCGCCATCTGGATGCGGGCGGCAACCGCCGGTCGGTGATCGTGTTGCGGCCGGACCTGCTGGCCGAGATCGCCAACGACTGCGGCCTGGACGACGCCGACTTCGCGGTGTCGGCGGCGGCGCCGTCGCGCGAGGCCGCGCCCCTGTACGGCGCCGTCCGCCGGGCCGCCGCGGGCCTGCGACTGGCCGACGAAGAGGTGATCGACCTCGCCGCCCGCGCCCTGACGATCGGCCGGCGATCGCGGGCGTTGGACGCGACCCCGGCGGATCGGCGGCGGATCCTCGACGTGGTCCGTCACCTGGACACCGCCTATGCCGACCCCTGCGGCCTGGAGACCTTGTCGGCGATGAGCCAGTTCAGCCGCTTTCACTTCATCCGGCTGTTCCGGGCCGTGACCGGCGAAAGCCCGCGCCAATACCTGATCGGCGTGCGCCTGCGGGCCGCCGCCGACCGGCTGACCGACACGGCCGAACCGATCACCCGGATCGCGCTCGACATCGGCTTCAACGACATCTCACATTTCAACATCACGTTCCGGCGGGCGTTTGGTCTGTCGCCGCGCGCCTGGCGCCGTTCGGCCTAGAGCAAGTCGCGCGATATAAGAATCGCGCGACTTGCTCTAGGTTTTTGTTTTCGCATCGTTTTTGCGGAAAACCGGTATCCACTTTTCCGTACGATGTTCTAGCCCGCGAGGTCGCGCACCACCGTCTCGCACAGCCGGTGGGTCTGCAGGGCGTCCAGCGCCGACAGTCGCCGGCCGTCGCGCACCGCCTCCAGGAACGTCTCGCACAGGCCCTCGAAGCCGCGCTGACGGCCGACCGAGGTCCAGTCGCCGCGACGGGTCAGCTGGTCTTGGGCGCCCTGGTCGACGACCTGGGACAGGTCGATGATCCGCCGCTTGGCGCCGCCGCCCGAAACCTCGAGCGTCTCCTCGTTCGCGCCGCTGGCCCGGTTCATGATCCCCAGGGCGTCGCGACCGCCGCCGGACAGGTGCAGCACCACGTGCTCGAGCAATCCGCCGACGATCCGGCCGTGGACGCCGATCCGGTCGGCGCCCGGGGCCAGGAACCGCAGGGTGTCGACCACATGGATGAAGTCGTCGAACACCACCCGGCGGGGCTCGTCGGCCTGGCCCGCGCGATTCTTCTGCATCACCGTCAGCGGCGCGCCCAGGGCGGCGGCGTCGCGGTAGGCCGGGGCGTGGCGACGGTTGAAGCCGACCGCCAGCGACACGCCACGGGTCTCGGCCAGGTCGACCAGGGCCTCGCTCTCGTCGCCGGTGTCGGCCAGGGGCTTGTCGACCAGGGTCGGCACGCCGGCCTGCAGCAATTGCCGGACGAGGGCCGGATGGGCCGCCGTGGCCGCGTGGACGAAGGCGCCGTCCAGGCCCTCGGCGAGGGCGGCGTCCAGCGTGGCGTGCAGCCGCTCGACCCGCCAGGCGGCGCCCCATTGCGCCAGGGTGTCGGCGTTGCGGGTGACGAACACCAGCTCGACGTCCGGGCGCGGACCCAGGACGGGCAGGTAGGCCTTTTGGGCGATGTCGCCGAGGCCGATCATGGCGATGCGCAGGGTCATGGCTTTCCGATCGTGGCCAGCAGGTGGTCGGCGAGGGCGGCGGCGTCCCAGGCCTCGGCCCGGGGCGCGGTGAACAGGGCGGTCCCGTCGAGGAAGGGGGCCAAGGCCTGGGCGGTCTGGGCCAGGTCGGGGGCGTCCCGGCTCTCGCTCATCACCACCGCCGCCACCGACGCCTTGGCGGCGCGCAGGGCGACCAGGGCGGTCAGGACGTGGCTGATCGTGCCGAGGTACGAGCCCGCGACCAGCAACGCCGGCGCGCCGAGCCTGGCGATCATGTCGAGATTGGTGGCGGTGTCGGTCAGCGGCGACATCACCCCGCCGGCTCCCTCGACCAGCAGCAGGCCGTCGCGGGTCTCGGCGGTTCGGGCCATGGCGTCGATGACCATGTCGTCCAGGCTCAGGGTCTGGCCTTCGAGGCGCGCGGCGATGTTGGGCGACAAGGGCGCGCGGTAGCGGCGCGGGGCGATGCGGAACACGCCAGCGGGATCGCCCAGGGCGGCCGCCAGCCGGGCCGGGTCGCTGCCGGCGGCGTCGGCCGGGTCGAAGCCGCTGACCACCGGCTTGAAGGCGTCCACGGCCGCGCCCCGGGCCTTCAGGGCGCGGATCAGGGCGCAGGTGACATAGGTCTTGCCGATGTCGGTGCCGGTCCCGGTGACGAACAGGGCGGGCATCAGCGCGCCTTGATGTAGGGACGGACCAGGGCGGCCAGGCGGGCGACCTCGGCGTCGGGATGTTCGGCGCTGAAGGCGATGCGCAGGCGGGCCGCGCCGTCCGGCACGGTGGGCGGGCGGATGGCGACCACCAGGAAGCCTTCGGCCTCCAGGGCCTTGGAAGCGTCGAGCGCGGCCTGGGCCTCGCCGATGATCACCGGCACGATCGGGCTGGTCGCGGGGCGCAGGCCGACGGCCTTGGTAAAGGCCTGGGCCTTGGCCAGGGGCAGGGCGGTCAGGGCGGGTTCGGCCTCGATGACGTCGAGCGCCGCCAGGGCGGCGGCGGCGGCGGCCGGCGGCAGGCCGGTGGTGTAGACCAGCGTCCGGGCCCGGGTCTTGATCAGGTCGACCACGGCCTGCGAGCCGCAGACATAGCCGCCATAGGACCCCAGGGCCTTGGACAGGGTGCCCATCTGGAACGGGATCTGGGCGTCGGGGAACAGGGCGGCCGAGCCGCGGCCGTCGGCCAGCACCCCGACCCCGTGGGCGTCGTCCGACAGCAGCCAGGCGTCGTTGGCTTCGCAGACCGCCGACAGCCAGTCGAGCGGCGCGATGTCGCCGTCCATCGAGAACACCCCGTCGGTGGCGACCAGGGCGTGGCGGGCGCTGGCCCGGTGCTCGGCCAGCAGGGCGGCCAGGTGGTCGGTGTCGTTGTGGGCGAAGGGGATGATCCGCGCGCCCGACAATTGGGCCCCGGCCCAGATGCAGGCGTGGGCCAGTTCATCGACCAGCACGATGTCGCCCTTGCCGGCGAAGGTGGGGATGACCCCGGCATTGGCCAGGTAGCCCGAGCCGAACACCACGCAGGCCTGCGTGCCCTTCAGCCGCGCCAGCCGCGCCTCCAGCTGCCACAGCAGCGGATGGTCGCCGGTCACCAGTCGCGAGGCGCCGGCCCCCGCGCCGTGGTCGGCGATCGCGGCCTGGGCGGCGGCCTTGACCTTCGGATGGTGCGCCAGGCCCAGATAGTCGTTGCAGGAGAACGACAGCAGTCTGCGCCCGTCGCGCTCGACGAACGCGCCGGCCAGGCGCTGGGTGGGTTTCAGCCGGCGCAACAGGCTGGCGGCTTCCAGGCGATCCAGCTTGTCACCGGCATAGGTGTCGAGGCTGTGCATGAGGGAGTTCCGTTTGCGACGCGACGCCGGAGGGCATAGGCAGTGCGCCCCCGCCGCGCAACGAAGGATCGCGCCATGACCCAGGAAAGCCCCGACTGGCTCGTCGCCGGCGCCCCCCATGTCTGGCGGCCCTATTGCCAGATGAAGACCGCCCGGCCGCCGCTGCCGGTGGTGGCCACGCGCGGCTCGCGGTTGGTGCTGGGCGACGGGCGCGAACTGGTCGACGGCCTGGCCTCGTGGTGGACGGCCTGCCACGGCTACAACCACCCGCACATCGCCGCCGCCGTCCGCGACCAGCTGGAGCGCATGCCGCACGTGATGTTCGGCGGCCTGGCCCACGAACCGGCCTATCGCCTGGCCCGGCGGCTGGCCGACCTGCTGCCCGGCGACCTGAACCACGCCTTCTTAGCCGAGTCGGGCTCGGTGTCGGTCGAGATCGCCATGAAGATGGCGCTGCAGTTCCATATCAATCAGGGGCGGACGGGACGCACGCGGTTCCTGTCGTTCCGCGGCGGCTATCACGGCGACACCCTGGCGACGATGACCATCTGCGACCCGGAGGAGGGCATGCACAGCCTGTTCTCCGGCGTGATGCCGTCGCAGGTGATCGCCGACCTGCCGGTCGACGCGGCCTCGGAGGCGGCGCTGGACGCTCTGCTGGCCGCGCGGGGCGGAGAGATCGCCGCCATCCTGACCGAGCCGCTGGTCCAGGGCGCGGGCGGCATGCTGTTCCATGACCCGGAGGTGCTGCGCCGCCTGCGCCGGCTGGCCGACAAGCACGGCGTGCTGCTGATCTTCGACGAGATCTTCACCGGCTTTGGCCGCACGGGCGACCTTTTCGCCATGCAGGCGGCGGGGATCGAGCCCGACATCGTCACCCTGTCCAAGGCCCTGACCGGCGGGACTCTGCCGCTGTCGGTCGCCGTCGCCTCGACCCGGGTGTTCGAGGCCTTCTGGTCGGACGACGCGGGCGCGGCCCTGATGCACGGCCCCACCTATATGGGAAACGCCCTGGCCTGCGCCGCCGCCAACGCCTCGCTGGACCTGTTCGAGGACGGGGCCTGGCGGGCCGAGGTGGCGCGGGTGTCGGCGACGCTCGCCGAAGGGCTGGAGCCGTGCCGGACCGCGCCGGGCGTGGTCGATGTGCGGGTGCTGGGGGCGATCGGGGTGGTCGAGTTCGACGGCCCGGTGGCGGTGGGCGCGCTGTGCGACGCCTTCGCCGCCGAGGGGGCCTGGATCCGGCCGATGGGCAAGGTCGTCTACCTGACCCCGGCCTTCACGACGCCGGACGTCGACCTGGCGATCCTGACCGCCGCCATTCGCAAGGTGGTCGGCGCGGGCGGAGGCGCCAATACACTTGAAGCGCCGGGCGGGGTCTGATCCAAGCGGGGCCATGTCTTCCAACAGCCCCCTTACCGGCCTCGAGCGCCTGGCCATCCTGGCCATCATCCTGGTCTGGGGTCTGAACAACGCCGCCGCCAAGGTGGCGACCGCGCAGCTGCCGCCGATGATGGTCGGGGCGCTGCGGTTCGGCCTGGCCCTGGCCTTCCTGTTCCCGTTCATCAAGCCGCCGTTCCCGTCGTCCAGGCGGCTGCTGGTCATCTGCCTGCTGTCGGGTCCGATCCATTTCGGCCTGATCTATGTGGCGTTCGGCATGGCCAAGTCGCTGAGCCCGCTGGTGGTCGCCACCCAGCTGTGGATCCCGTTCACGGCGCTGTTTGCCTGGCGGATGCTGGGCGAGACCATGCGGCCCCTGGCGGTCGGCGGCCTGGTCGTCGCCTTCGCCGGCGTGGCCTGGATGAGCCTGGACCCGCACGGCGCGGCCGACCTGCCGGCCATCGGGCTGGGCGTCATCGCCAGCGCCTGCTGGGCGGTGGCCACGGTGCTGGTGCGCCAGACGCCGGGGGTGAAGCCGCTGAAGGTCCAGGCCTTGACCGCCCTGGTCGCCACGCCGGTGCTGTTGGCCATGACCTTCACCTTCGAGCCGAATGTGGTCGAGCGGGTGAAGACGGCGGCGCCGATCGCCTGGGCCTGCGTGGCCTTCGCCGGCGTCGTCTCGACCATCGGGGCCAGCGCCCTGCTGTTCTGGCTGGTGCAACGGCGGGAGGCGGGCCGGGTGACGCCGTACTTCCTGCTGACGCCGCTGGTGTCGTGCACCATCGGCGTGGTGTTCATGGGCGACGCTCTGTCGCCGCAGCTGGTGATCGGCGCGGCGGCGACCATGGCCGGCGTGGCGCTGGTGGCGTTGACGGCCAAGAAGGCCGTGCCGGTCGAGGGCGAAGCGACCTAGACGCGCCGTGGAACGGACGGGGACACACACTCACGGCGCGGTCTGTGGCCGTTCGCAAAGATTTGAGAGTGAGTGTGTGTCCCCAACTCTACCGCTGACCTACTTCACCACCCCGCACGCCACCCGCGCGCCGGCTCCGCCGATCGGCTGGGTCTTGTAGTCGTCGGGGCTGGCGTGGACGACGATCGACGAGCCGTCGGCGTCCAGCAGGGCTGGGCGGCCGCCGGCCCCGTTCAACGAGACCAGCGGCGAGAACAGCTCGGCGGTCGCCGAGCCGTCGGCGGCGGCGAACAGGTTGGGCAGGTCGCCGTTGTCGTTGCCGTCGGGGTTCAGCAGGCCGTGAACCACGGTGGCGGTCGTGTGGACGTGGGCGCCGGCCGACTTGAAGTCCGGGGTCCCGCAGTCGCCCTTCTCGTGGAAGTGCAGGCCGTGCCAGCCCGGCTTCAGGCCCTTGGCCTCGAGGCGCAGCAGCACCCCATGAGGGGCTTCGGTCAGGGTCGCGGTCCCGATGGTCTTGCCGTCGGCGCCCTTCAGTTCGGCGGTCGCCGAGGTCGCGGCGGCGGAGGCGTTCGAGGCGGCGAGCAGCCCGACGGTCAGGGCAAGGATGGAAATGCGCATGGGGGACTCCGACGTCGAGTTGGGGGCGAAAGGGAGGCGAAGGTGGCGCCGCCGCTAAGCGAATGCTAACAGTTTCCTACGGTTCCGTGTTCGATTCTGACGGCGAAAAATCCCCTTGAGCGATGATCAAAACACTATCCCCGGTGCTCCGGCTTCGCCGGCGCCTCGCGGGGACGTAACCCCCATCAATATCGAGGACGAGCTGCGCCGCTCATATCTCGACTATGCGATGAGCGTGATCGTCAGCCGCGCGCTGCCGGACGCGCGCGACGGCCTCAAGCCGGTCCACCGCCGGGTGCTGTTTTCGATGCACGAGCAGGGCCAGACGCCCGAGCGGTCCTATGTGAAGTCGGCCCGCGTGGTCGGCGACGTGATGGGTAAGTACCACCCGCACGGCGACGCCTCGATCTACTTCACCCTGGTGCGGATGACCCAGTCGTTCTCGATGGGCCTGGTGCTCATCGACGGCCAGGGCAACTTCGGCTCGGTCGACGGCGATATGCCCGCCGCCATGCGCTACACCGAGTGCCGCATGGCCCCGCCGGCCATGTCGCTGCTGGCCGACCTCGACAAGAACACGGTCGATTTCCAGGACAACTACGACGGCAAGGAGCAGGAACCCGTCGTCCTGCCGTCGCGGATCCCCAACCTGCTGGTCAACGGCGCCGGCGGCATCGCCGTCGGCATGGCCACCAACATCCCGCCCCATAACCTGGGCGAGATCATCGACGCCTGCCTGCTGATCATCGACGATCCCAGCGTCACCACCGACCAGCTGCTGGACCTGGTGCCCGGTCCCGACTTCCCGACCGGCGGCGAAATCATCGGCCGGGCCGGCCCGCGCCAGGCGCTGCTGACCGGCCGCGGCTCGGTGATCATGCGCGGCCTGGCCACCGTCGAGGAAATCCGCGCCGGTCGCGAGGCGATCATCATCACGGCCATCCCCTACCAGGTGAACAAGGCCAATCTGGTCGAGTACATCGCCGAAATGGTGCGCGACAAACGCATTGAGGGCGTCTCCGACATCCGCGACGAGTCCAACCGCGACGGCATGCGCATCGTGGTCGAGCTGAAGCGCGACGCCTCGGGCGAGGTGATCCTCAACCAGCTGTACCGCTTCACGGCGCTGCAAAGCTCGTTCGGCGTCAACATGCTGGCCCTCAACCGGGGTCGCCCCGAACAGATGGGCCTGCGCCAGCTGATCGAGATCTTCGTGCAGTTCCGCGAAGAGGTCGTGGTCCGGCGCACCAAGTTCGAGCTGGGCAAGGCGCGCGACCGCGGCCACGTCCTGGTCGGCCTGACCATCGCCGTCGCCAATATCGACGAGTTCATCCACATCATCCGCTCGTCCAAGGACCCGACCGAGGCCCGCGAGCGACTGGTCGCCAAGGCCTGGCCGGCCGGCGACATGCTGCCGCTGGTCGAGCTGATCGCCGACCCGCGCACCGTGCAGGAAGCCGGTGGCCTGATCCGCCTGAGCGACGAGCAGGCCCGCGCCATCCTGGCCCTGACCCTGTCGCGCCTGACCGGCCTGGGCCGTGACGAGATCGGCAACGAGGCGGCCACCCTGGCCGAGGCCATCAAGGGCTTCCTGGACCTGCTGTCGGACCGCGCCAACATCATGGCCGTGGTCCGCGAGGAACTGGTCGAGGTGCGCGACAAGTTCGCCGTGCCGCGCCGCTGCCAGATCGTCGACGGCGACGCCGACGTCGAGGACGAGGACCTGATCGTCCGCGAGGACATGGTCATCACCGTCACGCTCGGCGGCTATGTGAAGCGCACGCCGCTGGCCGCCTATCGCACCCAGCACCGGGGCGGCAAGGGCAAGTCGGGCATGGCCACCAAGACCGAGGACGCGGTCACCCGCGTGTTCTCGGCCTCGACCCATTCGCCGCTGCTGTTCTTCACCTCGGGCGGCAAGGTCTACAAGATGAAGGTCTGGCGCCTGCCGCAGGGCGTCGCCAACAGCCGGGGCAAGGCGTTCGTCAACCTGCTGCCGATCGAGCCGGGAGAGACCATAACCTCGATCCTGACCCTGCCCGAGGACGAGGCCACCTGGGACGGCCTGGACGTGATGTTCGCCACCCGCTCGGGCAGCGTGCGCCGCAACAAGCTGTCGGACTTCGTCGATGTTCGCCGCAACGGCAAGATCGCCATGAAGCTGGACGAAGGCGACAGCATCATCGGCGTTGCGGTCTGCGACAGCAGCAAGGACATCCTGCTCAACACCGCCTCGGGCCGTTGCATCCGCTTCTCGACCGACGAAGTGCGGGTGTTCGCCAGCCGTGACTCGACCGGCGTGCGCGGCGTGCGTCTGGCCGAGGGCGACAGCGTCATTTCGATGAGCGTGCTGCGCAACGTCGACGCCACCCCAGCCGAACGCGCCGCCTATCTCAAGCACCAGCGGGCCATGGCCCGAGCCATGGGCGAAGAGGGCGACGAGGCTCCGGCGGCGGCTGAAGAGGGCGAGGAAGAAGGCGGCGAAGCCAGCCTGACGCCGGAACGCATCGCCGAACTGGGTGCGGCCGAGGAAATCCTGCTGACCGTCTCGTCGGAAGGCTTCGGCAAGCGCACCAGCGCCTACGACTATCGCCGCACCGGCCGCGGCGGCCAGGGCCTGACGGCCCAGGACCTCAGCAAGCGCGGCGGCAAGCTGGTCGGCTCGTTCCCGGTCGACGAGAGCGACCAGATCCTGCTGGTCACCGACGCCGGTCAATTGATCCGGGTGCCCGTGTCGCAAATTCGTGTTGCGGCGCGGAATACTCAGGGCGTAACCATCTTCCGCACGGCGAAGGATGAGCACGTCGTCAGTGTCGAGCGTCTCGCCGAAACCGGCGACGACGATAGTTCGGGCGATGCAAACGAGGCGGATGAGACCTCGTAAGCTCTAGAGATGGCGGCCTTGGGCCCAGGGTAGGGGAAAGCATGCGGATTGGGCTCTATCCGGGAACGTTCGACCCGGTCACCAACGGTCACCTCGACATCATCGGTCGGGCGGTCAAGCTGGTCGACAAGCTGGTGATCGGGGTGGCGGTGAACATCGGCAAGGGGCCGCTGTTTTCCCTGGAGGAACGCGTCGCCACCCTGGAGCGCGAGACGGCGCACCTGACCAAGATCGCCCAGATCGAGGTCCGGCCCTTCGATACGCTGCTGATGTACTTCGCCCGCGAGGTCGGGGCCCAGATGATCGTGCGCGGCCTGCGGGCCGTGGCCGACTTCGAATACGAATTCCAGATGACGGCCATGAACCAGCAACTCGACCGCGAGATCGAGACGGTGTTCCTGATGGCCGACCCGCGCCACCAGGCCATCGCCTCGCGCCTGGTCAAGGAGATCGCGGGCCTGGGCGGCGACGTGCACAAGTTCGTGCCGCCGGGCGTGGCGGATCAACTGCTGGCGAAGCTGAAGAAGTAGGTCCTCCCCCTTTGGGGGAGGTGTCGGCGTAGCCGACGGAGGGGGGAGCGCACGGTCTCGACCGCACGCAGGGTCGCCCATCCCAAACTCCCCCCACCGGCCTTCGGCCGCCTCCCCCAGAGGGGGAGGACCTTCTCCCCAAACTCGCCGGAATCATCGGCTCTAAAGCGCAGCTACTTGTCGTCCGCGTCGCGGCGTTCTACGCCGTCAGACCAGTTCTCTCGGGGATATCCATGAAGCTTGCGTCCATCGCCGCCGTCCTGGCGCTTTCCGCGGCCTCCGCCGCCAGCGCCCAAGCGGCTTCAGACTGGCGGACGCCCAATCCCGACAACGTGCTGGTGTTCGAGACCAACAAGGGCAAGATCATCGTCGAACTGGTTCCCGAAGTCGCGCCGGCCCATGTCGAGCGGGTGCGGGAACTGGCCAAGGCCCACTTCTACGACGGCCTGACCTTCTTCCGGGTCATCGACAGCTTCATGGCCCAGACCGGCGACCCGAAGAACGACGGCACGGGCGGGTCGGACAAGCCGGACCTGAAGGCCGAGTTCCTGTTCCGCCGCGGCGCCGGCTACGCGCCGCAGGGCAAGATCGGGGCGACCGAGATCGGCTTCGTCGGGCCGCTGCCGGTCTACAGCCAGAACAGCGCCCTGGCGGCGATGACCGCCGACGGCAAGGTGGCGGCCTGGGGCGCCTTCTGCCCCGGCGTGCTGGGCATGGCCCGGGCCAGCGATCCCGACAGCGCCAACAGCCAGTTCTTCTTCATGCGCCAGCACTACGCGTCGCTGGAGAAGACCTACACCGCCTTCGGCCGCGCCCTGACCGGCCTGGAAACCATCCGCGCCATCAAGAGCGGCGAACCGGTGGTCGCGCCCCAGGACGTCATGACCACCGTGCGGCTGCTGTCCGACATTCCGGCCACCCAGCGCCCGAGCGTCCAGGTGATGAACACCGCCAGCCCGGCCTTCACCGCCATGGTCGACAAGCGCCGCGCCGAGATGGGCGGAGCCTTCAGCGTCTGCGACGTGACCGTTCCGGTGCAGGTGAAATGATCCGCGCCGCGATCGCCGCTCTGATCGTCGTCCTCGCCGCCGGCGCCGCTCAGGCCGCGCCCAAGCTGTCGGCCCCCAAGCCCTCGGATTGGCGCACGCCGGCCCCGGAGGACGTGATGGTGATCGACACCAACAAGGGCCGGGTGATCGTCGAACTGATCCCGGAGGTCGCGCCCGGCCACGTGGCGCGGATCCAGGAACTGACCCGCGAGGGGGTCTATGACGGCCGCACCTTCTTCCGGGTCATCGATCGCTTCATGGCCCAGACCGGCGACCCGGACAACACCGGGGAGGGCGGGACGAAGAAGCCCAACCTCAAGGCCGAGTTCACCTTCCGCCGCGACGCCGCGACGCCCTTCGTCGCCGTGGCCGCCCCGGCCGGCACGGAGGTCGGCCTGCTGAAGTCCCTGCCGGTCGTCAGCCAGGCCTGGACCTGGGCGGAAGTGACCTCCGACAAGAAGGTCGCCGCCTGGGGGACCTATTGCCCCGGCGTGGTCGGCATGGCCCGCGACGAGGACAACAACTCGGCCAACAGCCAGTTCTTCCTGATGCGCCAGCCCTATCCGTCGCTCGACAAGCGTTACACGGCCTTCGGCCGCGTGCTGTCGGGCCTGGACGTCGTCCTGGCGATCAAGACCGGCGAGCCGGTGGCCGCGCCGCAGGACGTCATGCGGAAGGTTCGCCTGCTGTCGGACATCCCGGCCGTCGAGCGTCGGCGGATCCGCGTCGTCGACACCGCCAGCCCCTGGTTCAAGGCCGAGGTGGCCGCCAAGCGGGCCGCCCGGGGCGCCGACTTCTCGGTCTGCGACATCGATCTGCCGGTCGAAGTCCGCTAGGCGAGAGCGGATCGGATCGCGCGCGGGCGGGTTTCCCGTTACCTGAAAGCGGGCTAGAAGCGCTCGACTCCTCCAAACCCAAGGGATGACCATGTCGGCCGACCTCGAAAACACCCTGATCCTGACGCTCGAAGGCGGTCCGGTCACCATCACGCTTCGCCCCGACCTGGCTCCCGGCCATGTCGAGCGCATCAAGGAGCTGGTCCGCGAGGGCTTTTACGACGGCGTGGTGTTCCACCGCGTGATCCCGGGCTTCATGGCCCAGGGCGGCGACCCGACCGGCACCGGCCGCGGCGGTTCGGCCAAGCCGGACATCAAGGCCGAGTTCTCGAAGGAGCCGCACGTGCGCGGCGTCTGCTCGATGGCCCGCACCCCCGATCCGAACTCGGCCAACAGCCAGTTCTTCATCGTCTTCGACGACGCCACCTTCCTCGACAACCAGTACACCGTCTGGGGCCAGGTGACCGACGGCATGGACCTGGTCGACGCCCTGCCGGCCGGCGAGCCGCCGCGCGCGCCGGGCAAGATCGTCAGCGCCAAGATCGCCGCCGACGCGTAGGACCGTTCAGGTTCGAGACCAGAGAGGCCCCGGGAAACCGGGGCCTTTTTCGTGATCGCCGTCTTGGCGGTCGCGGTCTGGGCGGCTCACCGGCCGAGCGTCACCACGATCGGCCGGTGGTCCGAACCCAGGACGGGGCCGCGCTCGACCTTCACCGTCTTCCAGGCCTTGCCGGCATAGACGTGGTCGATGGGCAGGATGGGGAAGGGGGCCTTCATCACCCGCGTGAAGGCGCCGCTGGGCCAGCTGGCCAGGGCGCGGGTGCGCCGCCGCAGGCCCAGGGCCTGGTCCTGGCGTCTCAGGCTCCAGGACCAGGGCGTGGAATTGAAGTCGCCCGTGACGATCAGGCTGTCTTTCGGAAAGCGCGCGACGGCGGCGGCCAGGGTCCGGCTCTGCCGCTGCCAGTTGCCGGCGGGGATCGGCCAGACGAAGTGGTTGCCCACGACGGTGAAATCGCCGCGCGGGTGGCGCAGGGTGGCCCAGGCCCCGACCAGGCCCCGGCCGTCGCCGTAGAAGCTGTGGCTCTCGACAATCGGCCAGCGGCTGAAGATGCGGGTGTCGCAGCCATATTTGGCGCGACAGGGAATCCCGTACGGATAGGCGCCGCGCAGCGCCCTGACGATCGGCCAGGCGGTCCCGCCGGATTCCTCCATGATCACCACGTCGGCGTTCTGGGCCAGCAGCCAGGTCGCCGTGCCCTCGGGGTCGTGGTTCTCCGCCCAGGCGTTGAACTGGATCAGTTTCATGGTGGCGGCGCCCCTGGCGGGCTTTTCAGGCCGGTCGAGGGTCGAGATCAGTTCCGGGGCCATCAGCGCCACGACCGCCACGACCGCCACCAGCGCTATCCCCGCGATCGCCTTGCGTTCGCCGTCGCGCGAGAAGGCCAGGGCCAGGGCCAATCCGCCCAAGCCGCAAGCCAGCCAGACCGGCGCCCCGTGCGTGAGCGCGTCGAGCTGGTCGCTGAACGCCCCGCCCAGACAGGCCAGGCCGGCGACGGCGGCGGTCAGGGCGAGCATCAGGGCCGTGCCGCGGACAAGGAGGTTGGCGAGGTGCAGGATCAGACGCATGGACTGGCCTTAGCACAGGCGCGTGACGCTCGCCTCGCCCCTACTCGCCGCCGAAGTACTTGAAACTGACGTTGCGGAAATGTTGGTCGCCAACCTGCAGGTCGCCCTTCAGGACGGCCTGGGGCTCGCCCGGTCCGGCGGCCTTGGCGGCCTTCAGCGCGTCCAGGTCGAAGGCGCCGGAGAAGGTCACTTCCCCGACCTGGGGATCGACCCCGTGGAAGCTGACCTCGCCGCCGTCGACCCGATAGGCGGTCGGCATCACCCGCAGCGAGACCGTGTGGTAGGTCTGGCCCAGCTCGTTCTCGGCGGTCGGACTGGTGACGTCCTCGAACGCCATGAAGATCGGCGCATAGGTGGCGGGACGCTTGCCGGACTCCCAGTCGGCGAAGTCGCTGGCCTGGCCGATGTTGAGCGAGATCAACTTCAGGTTCCCGGCCTGGACGACGGCGTCGGTGAAATAATAGCCGAGGCTGTCCAGCCCGGGGTCATGGGCGAAGGTCACCGGGGCGGGCGCCGCGGCCGGGACCGCCGAGGCGGCCGGCGGGGTTTCGGCCCGCTTGGTCTCGGTGACGGGCTTGCAGGCGGCCAGCAGCAGGCAGGCGGTCAGGGCCGACAGGCGGTGGCAGTTGACGATCATGGTTCCCCCCGGATTCAACGTCGAGCGGCAAGATGGCTGCCTGGCAGAGGGTTTGTCCATCAAAGCTTGGTCAGGTCCGCGAAGCCTCGGCGCTTGACCTTACCGCCCCGTCGTGGCCTTGAAGCCGCCCCATGCGCCTATCCGACTTCGATTTCCACCTGCCCGACGAGGCGATCGCCCTGCGGCCGGCCGAGCCGCGGGATTCGGCGCGCCTGCTCGTCGTCCGGCCGGGGGAAGCCCTCGATGACCATGTCGTGCGCGAACTGCCCGACTTCCTGCGTCCCGGCGATGCGCTGGTGTTCAACGACACGCGGGTGATCCCGGCGCGGCTGATGGGCCTGCGGGCCGGTCGCGGGACCGGCGGCGGCGACGGGTCGCCGG
>NZ_AKKF01000084.1 GCF_000281955.1 Caulobacter sp. AP07
GGCCGGCCGCCGCCGTCGCCGAAGCCATTGGAGCCCCCGCCGCCGAAGGCGGGCTTCGGAAAGAGCGCGTCGAGCTTGGCGTAGAGATCGTCGCGATAGGCGGCGGCCAGGTCCTTGTCGGCGATGGTCCCGGCGGCGGCGCGCAGGCGCTGCTTGAGGCCGGCCTTGCGCTCGGGGGTGTCCAGCGGCTCCAGGTCGCGCTCGCGGGAGAACAGCGCCTCGACGAACGGCGTGGTCGCCGACATCTGGCTCTTCAGCGCCGCCGCGCCCTGCTCGCGCAGCACGTCGTCGGGGTCCTTGCCGCCGGTCACCATCGAGAAGCGGAACGAGCGGCCGGGCTTGAGCAGGGGCAGGGCGCGGTCGATGGCCCGGCTGGCGGCCCGCTGGCCGGCCTTGTCGCCGTCGAAGCTGAGGGTCGGCTCGGGATGCAGGCGCCACAGCACCTCCATCTGCTCCTCGGTCATGGCCGTGCCCATGGGGGCCACGGCCGGCAGGCCGGCCCGCTGGCAGGCGATGACGTCCATATAGCCCTCGACCACCATCAAGGGCGTCTGCTCCGTGGGCGCGGCGGCCTGGGCGGCGTGCAGCAGCTTGCGGGCCTCGTATAGGCCGTACAGCAGCCGGCCCTTGTGGAAGAGCGTGGTCTCCGGCCCGTTCAGGTACTTGGCCCGGGCGGCGGGGTCCATGGCCCGGCCGCCGAACGACACCACCCGGCCGCGGGTGTCGGTGATCGGGAAGATGATCCGGTCGCGGAACCGGTCATAGGGCGCGCCGCCGTCCTCGGGCGCGATCAGCAGGCCCGCCTCGACCAGTTCGGCCGGCAGGGCGCCCTTGGCGATCAGATAGTCCTTCAGCGCCGTGCGGCTATTGGGCGAAAAGCCCAAGCGGAAGCGGCCCCACTGGTCCTCGGGCAGGGCGCGGCGGGCCAGGTAGTCGCGGGCCGCCTGGCCGACCGGGCGGCGCAGCTCGCTCTCGAACCAGCCGGCGGCCAGCTCCATCCAGTCGGAGAGGCCGGCGCGCTTCTTGTCTTCCTGGGCGGCGCGGGCGTCGGGCTCGGGCAGGGCCATGCCGGCCTCGGCCGCCAGCCGCTCCACCGCCTCGGTGAAGGTCAGCCGCTCGGTCTCCTGCAGGAAACTGATGATGTCGCCGTGCTTGCCGCTGGAGAAGCAGTGGTAGAAGCCCTTGTCGTCATTGACGAAGAACGACGGGCTTTTCTCCTTGGTGAACGGCGACAGCCCCGCATATTCGCGCCCCTGCCGCCGCAGCTTCACCGATTTCCCGATCACGTCGGAAGGGCGAAGGCGGGTCTTCAGCTCGTCAAGGAAATGGTCGTCGAAACGCATGGGATCTGGCGGTCAGCATAGGCGCTGAAACCGAGTCCCGCACGTGTGATCGTGCGTCCGTCCAAAGCTGGATTGGGGCTGTGGATAACGTTGGACCTAGGACGCTCTCGCCCGCAACGGCGCTTCCCGTCGCGGCATGTCACACCCCTCCGCCACCGCCCGCAGCAGTTCGGCCGGCTGGATCGGCTTGGACTGCACGCCGTCGAAGCCCAGGGTCATCAGGCGTTCGGCCTCGCCCGACATGCCGTCGGCGGTCAGGGCGATGACCGGGATGTCGGCGGGACCGCCCTGGCCGGCGCGGATGCGGGCCAGGGCCTCGATGCCGTCCATGGTCGGCATGTGGACGTCCATCAGGACGAGGTCGAAAGGGTCGGTGGCCAGCCGCGCCAAGCCCTGAAGGCCGTCGTCGGCCACGACCACCTCGGCGCCGACCGCCTCCAGCAGGGCGCGGGCCACGGTCTGGTTCACCTGGTTGTCGTCGACCACCAGGATCCGGCGGCCTTCCAGCCCGGCGGGGCGCGGCGACGACAGGGGCGCGGCGGGCGCGGTCGCCGTCGCCAGGGGCAGGGTGACCGTGAAGGTCGAGCCGGCGTCGGGCCGGCTGGTCACTGAGATCCGGCCGCCCATCAGGGTCACCAGATGATGGCAGATCGACAGGCCCAGGCCCGAGCCGCCGAACCGGCGAGTGGTCGAGACCTCGCCCTGGGAAAAGGGCTGGAACAGCCGGGTCTGCTGCTCGGCCGACATGCCGATGCCGGTGTCGGCCACCACGATCTCGACACCGCCGCCGGGCCCGGGGCCGATGGCGACGCGGACGCCGCCGTCCAGGGTGAACTTCACGGCGTTGGAGACCAGGTTGAGCAGGATCTGGCGCACCCGCATCGGGTCGCCGGCCAGCCAGGCGGGGGTGCCGGGGGCGATCTGCAGGACCAGCGCCACGTCCTTGGCCCGGGCCGTTTCGGTCCACAGGTTGTGAAGCTGCCGGCCCAGTTCGGCGACGTCGAAGCTGACGACCTCCAGCTCCAGCTTGCCGGCCTCGATCTTCGACAGGTCGAGGATGTCGTTGAGGATGGCCATCAGGCCGTCGCCGGACTGGATGATGGTGTCCAGGTAGTCGGTCTGGCGGCGGTCCAGGCGGGTGGAGGCCAGGGCGTGGGCCATGCCCATCACCCCGTTCATCGGCGTGCGCAGCTCGTGGCTCATCATCGCCAGGAAGGCGGACTTGGCGCGGTTGGCGGCCTGGGCCTCGACCTGGGCCCGCTCCAGGGCGTGGGCGTTGGCCCGCATCAGCTTGGCGGCGTTGGCCAGATAGGCGCCCAGCCCGACCAGGGCGGTGACCGCGAAGGCCAGCTCCCAGCCGCGAAAGCCGCCGAACACGATCGGCGCCAGGATCAGGGCGGCGACCGGGAAGGGCGCCAGGGCGGTGAAGGCGGCGCGGCTGAGGACGGCGTATTTCAGCGCCTCCAGCAGCAGGCCGAACAGGATGATCAGCGCCGCGAACTTCATGGCCGGCGAGCCGTGGATCCAGGTGAGGGCGGCCATCACCGACCACACGCCGCTGAACGCCGCGACGGTGCTCAGGCGGGTCAGGGCCGAGGCGTACTGGCCCTTGCCGTGGCCGTAGCGCATCTGGTTGAACTGCAGCCAGGCCTCGAGCGCGACATTGACCGCCAACCAGGCGCCGGCCGACTTCCAGCCGAAATTGGCCAGCAGCAGCCCGTCGATCATCAGGCTGATGGCGACGCGCACGGTCCGGCTGCGATGCCCCATCATCAGGAGCGCGCCTTCCAGCCCGTCGTCGAGAAACTCGCTCAGCCGCACCGGCCGCTCCATCGCCACGCTACGTCGTCGATGCGACAACCTGACGTAACAGTGTTCAAGAAGCGTTTAGGTTATCGAGCGGGGCCTGCATCTTCTTGGCGGTGTAATTCGTTATCTCCCATGACGGTTTTGATGCGTCTGGGCCGGGCGAAATCATGGAGAAGACCGATGCCGGAGACTAGATGGAACGATCGCGAAGGACGGTTCGAGGTCGATCGCGACCGCGATTTCGGCGAGGGCCGCGATCCGGATGACGAGGCCGCGCGTCGGGAGCGCCAGGCGCGCGCCGCCGCCGCGCCGCCGCGCCGGCGGGGCGGCGAGTTCCTGCGCGCCCAGGCCCAGGGTGGCGACATCGGCTATGGCCGGGTGGTCTCCGGCGCGGGCTACGGACCGGGATCCGGCAGCTTCCACGCGCCCGGCGACTACGGGATGGTGGGCGGCGTCCACTTCGGCGGCGGCGCCAACCGCTATGTCGACTATGGCCGGCCGCACGAACGCCCCGATGAGGCCGCCCGCGACTTCGGCGCGGGGTCGCACGACCTGCATGGCGGTCACCACCATCACGGCGAGGGCCGCACCTGGCTCGACAGGGCGCGCGACGAGGTCGTGTCGTGGGTGGAGGAACACGACCCCCGTCATCCGCACCACGCGGGCGCCCACCAGGGCGAACACCGCGGGCACGGTCCCAAGAACTACCGCCGCTCGGACGCGCGCGTTCTTGAAGACGTCAGCGACCGCCTGAGCGACGACAGCTGGCTGGACGCCCGGGCGATCGAGGTGGCGGTCGAGAACGGCGAGGTCACCCTGAACGGCCTGGTCGCCTCGCGCGACGACAAGCGCCAGGCCGAGATGCTGATCGAGTCGGTCTCGGGCGTCGGCCACGTGCAGAACAACCTCCGCGTCGCCCAGCCGGAAGCCGATCCCGGGACGGGCGCCGGCCGGCCCGGCGGCACGGGCTTGGGCGGGATGGCCTAGGCGGCGGACGCGTCAGTCGAAGACGATCACCGAGCGCGCCAGCTCGCCGCGCTTCAGCTCGTCGAACGCCGAGTTGACGTCCTCCAGCTTGATGCGGCGCGAGATCAGTTCGTCCAGCTTCAGCTTGCCGGCCATGTAGGCGTCGACCAGGCGAGGCATGTCGACCGGGAAGCGGTTGGAGCCCATGTAGCTGCCCTGGATCTTCTTCTCGCCCAGGAAGTCGGGTCCGTGCAGTTCGATCATCGTGCCGACCGGGATCATGCCGATGATGTTGGCCGTGCCGCCCCGGCGCAGCATCTTGAAGGCCTGCTCGGCGGTGGCCTTCAGGCCGATGGCCTCGAAGCTGTGATGCACGCCGCCGCCGGTCAGCTCCTGGACCTGCTTGACCGGGTCGCCGGCCCCCGCGTCGATGACGTCGGTGGCTCCGAACGTCTTGGCCAGCTCCAGCTTGTTGTGGATCCGGTCGATGGCGATGATCCGGCCCGCGCCGGCCATGACCGCGCCATTGATGGTGGCCAGGCCGACGCCGCCGCAGCCGATCACCGCCACGGTCTCGCCGGGCCGCACGCCGGAGGTGTGGATCACCGCGCCGACCCCGGTCATCACCGAACAGCCGATCAGGGCGGCGCGGTCGAAGGGCATGTCGCGGCGGATGGCGACGCAGGCGTGCTCGTGGACCAGCATCTGCTCGGCGAAGGACGACAGGTTGAGGAACTGCGCCATCCGGGTGTCGCCGGCGCCCGACAGGTCCTCGCGGAACAGCCGGGGCTCCTCGCCCTTGGCGCGCTTGGTCTCGGGACTGATGCAGAGGTTCATGTGGCCCGTCAGGCAGACCTCGCAATGGCCGCAATAGGCCGACAGGCAGGTGATCACGTGGTCGCCGACCTTGACGGTGCGCACCTCCGAGCCGACCGCCTCGACGATCCCGGCGCTCTCGTGGCCCAGCACGGCGGGCAGGGGATGGGGGTAGGAGCCCTCGACGAAGTGCAGGTCGGAATGGCAGACGCCGGCGGCCTTGGTGCGGATCAGCACCTCGCGCGGACCCGGCTTGCCGATCGAGACGGTCTCGATGGTGAGCGGCTTGCCCACTTCGCGCAGAACGGCGGCCTTCATCGGCGATCTCCCTTTTGATTGGGGGAGACCCTAGCGTCGCGGCGGGGGCGGAAGGAAGGGGTGTTCGAACAAATGTTTGGAGACGGTGGGCGGGGCTGGGGACAGGCGCATGCGCCTGTCCCCAATTTGGCCCTAGGCCGCCAGCGCCACCTTGCGGTCGGGCAGGATGGCCTCGACGGCCAGCAGCACGACCATGGTCGTCTCGGTGGTGATCACCGCCGCGACCAGGGGCGAGGCTTCCTCGCCGAGCGGTGGCGGCGGGCTGATGGCGCTGGCCGAGACGATGAAGCTGTCGCAGACCGCGTCGACCAGCAGGCCGGCGACGTCGTCATGGTGCTCGATCACGATGATCACCTGGCGGGCGCTGTCCTGGGCCACGCCCTTGCCCAGGCGTTCGGACAGGTCGATGACCGGCATGACCTGGCCGCGCAGGTTGATGACGCCGCGCACATAGGGCGGCGCGTCGGGCAGCGGGGTGGCGGGGGTCACGCCGCGGATCTCGCGGACCGCGCCCACGGGCACGCAATAGGTCTGGGTCCCGACCTCGAACGACAGGATCTGCAGATCCTCGCCGGCCGCATAAGCCACGTTCCTGGACATCGCCTGATCGCCTTCCAGCCTTCGGACCGCCCGTTCTGGGCGCCGTCGTCGGCTTCCAGCTACGCGCGAAAAGGTGAATAAATCGGACGCTATTCCAGAGATTTAGGGCGTTGCGACAACCTGACGGCCCCGTTCAGCCTGCGTTCAGCCGCCGAGGCGGAGGATGGACCCAAGATGGAGGCGACGTGGTGACACGGCGCTCCTGGAAGGACACAGCGTCATGAACCGCACTCTGAAGACCAATATCGGCCGTGTCGCCGCCGGCCTCGCCGCCCTGGCCATGGTCGCCGGCTCGACCGCCGCCTCGGCCCAATCCTACCGCCACGGCGGCTACTACGGCGGCCGCCA
>NZ_AKKF01000085.1 GCF_000281955.1 Caulobacter sp. AP07
CTCCCTCTGGGAGAGGGTTTCATGAGCGCGCCGCCGCATTGCCCTCCCGCCGAACTTCGTTCCGCCGCTTGACCCGTCGTTAAGCCGTGGGCGCTAGGATCGTCCCCCATGAGCAACCGTCCTTCCTCCGCCGGGGTCACCCCCGAACAGCTGGCCACCCTCAGCCACGAGTTCCGCACCCCGCTGAACGGCGTGCTGGGCATGGCCCGGCTGCTGGAGGGCACGCGCCTGACCGCCGAGCAGCGGACCTATGTGGCGGCGCTGCGCGAGAGCGGCGACCACCTGCTGTCACTGGTCAACGACGTGCTGGACTTCGCGCGCCTGGGGGCGACGGCGATCGACCTGCACGCCGCCCCGGTCGACGTCGAGAACCTGCTGCGCCAGGTGTCCGAGCTGCTGAGCCCGCGGGCCCACGAGAAGGACATCGAGATCGCCTGGGCCGCCGCGCCCGGCCTGCCGACCATCCTGGCCGACGAGGGCCGCCTGCGGCAGGTGCTGCTGAACTACGCCGGCAACGCCATCAAGTTCACCGAGACCGGCGGGGTGTTGCTGAGCGCCGACCTGACGGGGGACGGCCGCGTCCGCTTCTCGGTCCGCGACACCGGGCCGGGCGTCGAGCCCGAGAAGCGGGCCGCGATCTTCGAGGCCTTCGTCCAGACCGATCCCTCGCATCAGGCCCAGCTGGGCGGCGCCGGGCTGGGCCTGGCCATCGTCGCCCGCCTGGCCGCCGCCATGCAGGGCGAGGCCGGGGTCGGCGGCGAACTGGGCCAGGGCGCCGACTTCTGGTTCGAGGCCCCGTTCGAGACCGTGCCGGTGGAACCTGCCGAGCTGCCGCTTGTGGGCCGCTGCGTGGCCATCGCCTCGCCCAACGCCATGATCCGCGAGGCCGCCATCCGCCAGATCCGGGCCAGCGGCGGCCAGGCCCTTTCGGGGTCCAGCGTCGCCGAGGCCCTGAAGGGCGCGCCGGCCGAGGCCGTGCTGCTGCTCGACGCCGTGCTGGCCGGGCCGCGCGGGGCGCTCAGGCCCCCGGCCGACCGGGCCTGCGTGGTGCTGCTGACCCCCGACCAGCGCGACCGCATCGGCAAGCTGAAGGCCGCCGGCTTCAGCGGCTACCTGATCAAACCGCTGCGCCGCGCCTCGCTGATCGCCCAGGTTTTGGAAGCGCGCGCCGCCGCCCGCACCGCCTCCGTCGAGGTCGCCGCGCCCGCCGCGTCCAGCACGCCCGACGACGACCGCATCGCCCCGGCCGCCGCCCCCGGCGTCCGCGTGCTGCTGGCCGAGGACAATCCGATCAACGCCCTGCTGGCCCGCGCCCTGCTGGAGCGCGAGGGCTGCAAGGTCGACCGCATCGCCAGCGGCGACGAGGCCGTCTCGGCCCTGTCGCGCGGCTTCTACGACCTGATCCTGATGGACCTGCGGATGCCGGGCCTGAACGGCATCGAGGCGACCAAGGCCCTGCGCGAACGCGGCGTCACCACCCCGATCGTCGCCCTGACCGCCGACGCCTTCGACGAGGACCGCCGCGCCTGCCTGGCGGCCGGCATGAACGACTTCCTCGCCAAGCCCCTGACGCCCTCGGCCCTGCGCGGCGTGCTCACCAACTGGACCGGGCTTGGCTGGACGAAAGCGGCGACGCGCGCCAAGGTCGCCAGCTAAGGCGGGGCGGTCCCCGCACCGGGGAACGCCACGCATGACCGACCAGCCAGAAGCCGCGCCGAAGAAGACTCTTCTCCAGACCCTGGCCTTCTTCGGCGAGCGCCGCAGCCTGGTCATGCTGGGCCTGGGGTTCAGCTCGGGCCTGCCCTACATGCTGATCTTCGACACCCTGTCGCTGTGGCTGCGCGACGCGGGTCTGTCGCTGGCGGTGATCGGCTTCTTCAGCCTGGCCACCCTGTCGTTCTCGTTCAAGTTCCTCTGGGCCCCGCTGATCGACCGCACGAAGATTCCCGTGCTGCATGGGCTGGTGGGCCATCGCCGCGCCTGGATGCTGGCCTGCCAGGCGGTGATCATCCTGGGCCTGATCGCGATCTCCGGGGTCGATCCGGCCAAGAGCCTGCCGCTGATGGCCGCCATCGCGGTGATCGTCGGCTTCGCCACCGCCACCCAGGACATCGTCATCGACGCCTGGCGCATCGAGGTGGTCGACACCGAGCGGCAGGGCCAGATGGCCGTGGCCGTGCAGTGGGGCTATCGCGGCGCCATGATCATGGCCGGCGCCGTGCCGCTGCTGCTGGCCGAACGGTTCGGCTGGAACATCTCCTACCTCGCCATGGCGGCGGCCATGTCCATTGGCGTGATCGCGACCCTGCTGGCGCCGCGCGAACAGGCCCATGTGATCCGGCCCATTCACACCGATGGCATCAACCAGCCCAAGGCCCTGGAACTCCTCGAATGGCTGGCGCGCCTGGCCATCCTGCTGGCCGGCGCCCTGCTGGTCGGCTCGGGCCTGTCTGGCGACGCCAGCCTGCTGTCCAATTTCGTCGGCGGCGACGCCCTGGCCGAGGCCTGGAAGGCCAAGCCCAACGGCGTCTGGCTGCAATTGGCCGGCGTCATGCTGGGCCTGGGCGTGATCGTCGTCGCCGCCTGGCCGATCCCCAAGGTTCCGACCAAGCCCGGCGTCTATCTCTCGACGGCCCTATACTCGCCGCTCAAGGATTTCCTGACCCGCTTCGAGGGCGTGGCCGGCCTGATCCTGGCGGCGATCTGCGTCTACCGGGTCTCGGACTTCGTGCTCAACATCATGAACCCGTTCTATCGCGACATGGGCTTCACGCTCACCGAGATCGCCGAGATCCGGAAGGTGTTCGGCATCATCGCCTCGATGGCCGGCGTGTTCCTGGGCGGCGTGGTGGTGGCCCGGTTCGGCCTGATGAGAGCCCTGATCGTCGGGGCCTTCGCCCAGCCGATCAGCAACCTGATGTTCGCCCTGCTCGCCATGAGCGGCCACAGCACGCCCATGCTGTTCGCCTCGATCTGCATCGACAACATCGCCGGCGGCGTGGCCGGCACGGCCCTGATCGCCTACATGTCGAGCCTGACCACGGCGGGCTTCACCGCCACCCAGTACGCCCTGTTCTCGTCGCTCTACGCCCTGCCGGGCAAGCTGATCGCCTCGCAGTCGGGCCGCATCGTCGAAGCCTCGGCGATCGCGGCCGAGAAGGGCGGGCCGATCGGAACCTTGAAGAGCCTGTTCACCCGCCTGCCGCCCGAGAGCTTCACCGCCGCCGGCGCCAAGCTGGGCGTCAGCGCCCCGGCCATGGCCGCCGGCTATACGGCCTTCTTCATCTATACGGCCCTGATCGGCGTCGCGGCGATCGTGCTGTCTTTCCTGGTCGCAGGCCGCCAGCCCCGGCACATGGCGGCCAAGGCCGAAGCGGAAGCCCAGGCGGCGGTCGCGGCCGAAGCCTAGACCTTCAAGCACACCACCTGGGCCACCCGCAGGTCGCGGCGCAGGCCGTCGGCGACGCGGCCGTAGTTCTCGGTGGTGATCGCCTCGCCCAGGGCGAAGCCGGCGGCGCGGCGGCGGCCCTGGACCAGCAGGTCGCGGACGGTCTCCGGCGCGGTCGTGTAGATCCGGCCCCGGCGCGGTGACTCGGCGACGGTGACCCCGATCACCCGCCCGGCGCTGTCGAGGGCCGGGGCGCCCGACAGGCCCGACAGCGTGCCCTTCAGGGTGTCGGTGCGGCCGACCTCGGCCCAGACCAGCACCGGCTCGGTGCGCGCCCCGCGCCCCCGGACCACCAGGTTCTCGCGGCCCAGCAGGCGGGAGGTCACCTCGCCGGGATGGCCCTGCGGGAAGCCGGGGTGGAAGGCGCGCTCACCCCGGCGCGGCGGGTCGCCGACGCCGCGCATCGGCACGGCGGGCGCCCCGCCCTCGGTGGTCAGGATGGCGGCGTCGCCGGTGGGGTCGAGGGTGATCCGGGCCGCCACGCCCCGGCCGTCGGCGACGACGATGGCCGCCTCCTTGCAGCCGTCAACCACGTGGCGGGCGGTCAGCCACGAGCCGCCGTCGTCGACCGAGAAGGCCGTGCCGCTGCCCGGCTGGCCGTTGTCGGGCACCTGGACGACGATGGACGGGTCGAACGGCGAGGCCGGGCCCAGCGGCAGGCCCTCGCCGCCGGGCACGGGCGGCGGCGGCGGCGGGGCGTCGGAACGCTCCTGCCGGCCGACGGCCACGACCAGCAGGGCGGCCACGACCGCGCCGTAGATCAGCCAGTCCGGAAGTCTCGGGAAATGCACTGGATCGCCCCCGCGTCCCCCGCCGTCAGCCGGCCACGGCGGCGGCAAGGATCAGGGCGGTGGCGAGCTTGGCCCCGACCAGCAGGGCGGCGGCGGCGACCTCGCCCTCGTTGATCCGCTCGGGCAGGCCCTTGAGCAGCATATCGGTGATGCGGAACACCAGCAACTGGACGGCGATGGTCGAGACGCCCCACAGCACGATCTCCAGCGGCGACACCGAGGCCGACAGCGAGGTGGCCAGCGGAATGGCCAGGCCGACCATCACCCCGCCCAGCGACAGGGCGGCGGCGGCGTTGCCCTCGCGGATCAGCTTGATTTCCTTGTGCGGGGTCAGCAGGGCGTAGAGCGCGGTGCCCAGCACCAGCATCGCCAGGGTGATGGCGGCGTGACCCAGGGTCAGGGGCAGTCCCTTGGCGAAGGCCAGGATCTCGGGCGACTGGAGCTGTGACGGCATGGAAACGGTGAACCCCGAAACTTGAGGACGGCATTGCTAGCACGGGTTCCGGGGGCGTGCGTAGGGGGCTCGTCTCACAACCCGGGCGCCTGATCACTTGCCCCCTACGGGCCTTCGGCCGTCTTCCCCCAGAGGGGGAAGAGCCTCGCGCTGCGCCCCTTATGGGGGCGGACAGACCGCGCAGCGGTCAGGTGGGGGCAAGTCGGTGTGATCTCACGCGGGAACCCGCTGAGGTGTGGGGAGGCGGCGGAGCGTCCG
>NZ_AKKF01000086.1 GCF_000281955.1 Caulobacter sp. AP07
GGCGGGCCGCCAGTCGACGCGCAGGTCGAAGGCTTCCAGCCAGACGCCCTTCTCGTCGCTGATCGTCAGGCGGCGGACGCCGAAGTCGCTCCAGATGTCGCCCGACAGGCCTTCGATCTTCAGCCGGCCGATGCGGCCCAGCTTCAGGCCGCTGGTCCGCGCCTCCAGGAAGGCGCGCCCTTGCGGCGTGATGGCGCCGAAGCGAACCCCGCCCAGCAGCACGGCGACCAGCACCACGATGCTCACCGAAACGATGATCACCAGGCCTGGCCAGCCGATCTTGCGCGCGACCTTGACCGCGGCCTCGGCGGCGGCCTCCGGAAGGTCTTCAGGCGGTGGCGATGCGTCGGTCAAAAGCTCTGCCCGATGCTGATGTAGAGCTGGAAGGCCGGATCGCCCACGCGCCGGCTGAGCGGCATGGCGATGTCGGCGCGGATTGGCCCGAAGCCCAGATCGTAACGGACGCCAAGGCCCACGCCGACGCCGAAGTCGTCGCCGTTGGGCCACTTGTCGACGCCCACGGCCCCGGCGTCGACGAAGGCCACCCCGCCCCATTTCTCGGTGAACTTGTGGCGCACCTCCAGCGAGGTCTCCAGCAGCGAAAGCCCGCCCTGGGGGGTGCTGGTGTTGTCGATGCGCGGGCCGATCGCCTGGTAGGCGTAGCCGCGCACCGAGCCGCCGCCGCCCGAATAGAAGCGCCGCGACGCCGGCACTTCGGGCATGGTGCCGCCGAGGATCTGCCCGGCCTTGAACCGGCCCGCGATCACGGTCTTCGCGCCCTTGCCGAACGGCAGATAGGCCGAGCTCTGCACCTGGGCCTTCACGAAGGCCATGGTCAGGTCCCCGGTGATGGCGGTGGGTTCGGCGCGGACCTCGACCCGCCAGCCGCGGGTGGGATCCAGGACGCTGTCGGAACGGTCCCAGGCATAGGCCGCCAGGGTCGTGAAGGTGGCGAAGTTCTGGCGCGAATTCTTGACCACGCCGTCGACCGTGATCGGCGAGTCGATCTGCGACAGGTCCACCGCCATGCCATAGGTGCGATAGACGGTCGGCCGAAGCCGGCGGGTCAGGTCGACGCCGGCATGGGCTCCGGTTTCCAGATAGGCGTCGGTGTCGTCGCGGAAGATCGCGGTGTTCAGCTTCAGGGTCTGCTGGGCGCGCCGCCAGTGCGGCAGCGCCACCTCGGCTTCCAGCCGGCTGTCCAGCTTGGCCAGGCTCGCGGTCAGCGTGGTGGTGTCGGCGCGACGCAGACGGTTGTAGCGGATCCATTTGACGTCGACGCCGGGACCGTCGGTGGTCGAATAACCCGCGCCCACTTCCAGCGTGTGGGCCTTGCGATCCGACAGGGTGACCATCACCGGCCGCAGCCCGTCGGGAAGGATCTTCTCCTTCGGGGCCAACGACACCGACACCGTGTCGTAGACGCTGGTGTCGCGAAGCCGGCGCTCGAGCTCGGCGATATCCTCCGGCTCGTAGACGTCTCCCGACTTCCAGGGCGCCAGATGCTGCACCCAGGCGGGGTTGGACCGCCCCTGGGTGATCACCTGGATCCCGTCGACATGGGTCAGGTCGCCGGCCGCGATATGGAAGGTCGGGCGCACCGTGTGGTCGGCGTGATCGACGATGACCTCGCGCGGATCGGCCGTGGCGTCGGCATAGCCCAGTTGCTGCACCTGGGAAACGACGCGGCCCTCGGCGGCCAGGACATCGACGGCCCGCCCCGGCTCGCCCGGCGTCAGGCGCATGACGCTCTCGGCGCGCTTGGCGACGCCCTCGTCCGGCGCGGCGCCGCTCCAGGCCAGTCTCGGATCGGCGATGACGAAGACAGGGCCCGGCGTGATCTTCAGAATGGGGCGCGGCGGATCGGCCTCGCTGACGTCCGGCTCGACGACATAGGCGTAATAGCCCTCGGCCCGCAGCACGGCGACCGCGTCGTCGCCGGCGTCGCGGGCGCGGCGGCGAGCCTCCGCGCGGCTGCGGGGCGGCACCTTCGATTCGGTCATGGCGCGCTGGATCGCCTCGCGCAGCGCACGGTCCTCGACGCCGGTGATGCTCGCCGCGGGCTCGTTCGCATTGGCATGCCCAGCGGCCAACAGGGCCGCCGCGGTCACGCCAAGGGCAAGTCTCTTACGCACCAAGCCTTCAAGTCCTCGCGCGGAGCGCCCCCAGACCCCCTGTATATGGCGCCCCCGCCGACTGTCACGCGGCGAAATGCAACGGAACCTTACAACCAGGCCCTTCTCTCGCCGAGACAATGGCGCCCAAATGATGAGCAGCTATGCGCATTGGGACAGCGCATGACGAAAAGCGCCACCTGGCGTGATCGCGCGTTCTAGGTTGGGGTGAACACGCCGGCCCATTTTGGCGTGCTGGGCGGATAAAATGGACACAGGCGTGGCGGTGAAAATCAAGGACATCGACGATACCCCCAGCCTGCCGATGACCGGGGCGGCCTACCTGCCGGGCGTCGCCTATGACGAGATGATCGCCAAGGGCGGCGACGTGCGGGCCCATTACGCGGCCCTGCAGACGCGAATCTCGACCCTGGGCGCCGAGGAGCTGGCCGATCGCCAGCGGATGCTCGAGCGGTCGTTCCTGCTGCAGGGCATCACCTTCACCGTCTACGGCGCCGACAGCGCCACCGAACGGATCATCCCGACCGACCTCTTCCCGCGCATCCTGCCGGCCAAGGAGTGGGCCAAGATCGAGGCGGGCCTGACCCAGCGCCTGCAGGCCCTGAACATGTTCCTGGCCGACATCTACGGCGAGCAGCAGATCCTGATGGACGGGGTGGTGCCGCGCGAGCTGGTGCTGGGCGCGCCGTCCTATCGTCGCGAGATGCAGAACGTCTACGTGCCGCACAAGGCCTACGCCAATGTCTGCGGCAGCGACCTGATCCGCGGCCAGGACGGCGAGTTCGCCGTGCTGGAGGACAATCTGCGGGTGCCGTCGGGCGTGTCCTACATGCTGGCCAACCGCGACGCCTCCAAGCGCACCTTCCCGGGCGCCTATCGCGAGGCGGGCGTGCGGCCGGTCGAGCGCTATCCCGACCTGCTGCTGGCCACGCTGAAGAGCATGAGCGCCGACTGGCGGTCCAACCCGCAGGTCGTGGTGCTGACCCCCGGCGTCTACAACTCGGCCTATTACGAGCACGCCTATCTGGCGCGGCTGATGGGCGTGCCGCTGGTCGAGGGCCGCGACCTCGTGGTGCATGACAACATGGTCTACATGCGCACCACCACGGGCCTGCGCCGGGTGGACGTGATCTATCGCCGGGTCGACGACGACTTCATCGACCCCCTCGCCTTCCGCCGCGATTCGTCGCTGGGCGCGGCCGGCCTGTTCAACGCCTACCGGGCCGGCAACGTGGTGATGTGCAACGCGCCGGGCACCGGGGTGGCCGACGACAAGGCCGTCTACGCCTTCGTGCCCGACATCATCCGCTACTATCTCGGCGAGGACGCCATCCTGCCCAATATCGAGACCTTCCTGTGCCGCGAGCCGGCCCAGCTGAGCCACGTGCTGGCCAATCTCGACAAGCTGGTGGTCAAGGCGGTGGGCGCATCCGGCGGCTACGGCATGCTGATCGGCCCCCACGCCTCGGCCAAGGAGCGCGCCGAGTTCGCCGACGCGCTGAAGGCCGACCCCGCCAACTATATCGCCCAGCCGACCATCCAGCTGTCGACCGCGCCCTGCCTGGTCGACGGCCGGATCGAGCCGCGCCACGTCGACCTGCGGCCATTCATCCTGTCGGGCGAGAAGACCGTGGTCACCCCCGGCGCCCTGACCCGCGTGGCGCTGAAACGCGGCTCGCTGGTGGTCAATTCCAGCCAGGGCGGCGGCTCCAAGGACACCTGGGTGCTCGCCGAAGAGGCGCCGTCGAACGGCACGGGAGGTCTGGGATGATGCCGGGCCTTATGAGTGAAGGGTCGCTCGCATGATGCTCGCTCGGGTGGCCGACAGCCTCTATTGGCTGGGCCGTTACATGGAACGGGCCGAACACCTGTCGCGGCTGTCGAGCGTGATGCTCAACGCCACGCTCGACCAGACCGACGCCGGGGCCCAGGCGGTGTGGATCGCCCTGTCGGCGGTCGGCAAGACCGAGATCGGGGCCGTCGCCCCGTTCGAGGCGGCCCGCTCGCTGGTGCTCGACCGGTCCGACCACAACTCGGTGGTCTCGTCCCTGGCCAGGGCGCGCGAGAACGCCCGCCAGGTGCGCGACCAGATCACCACCGAGACCTGGGAGCGGCTCAACCTGCTCTATCTGAAGGTCACCGACGAAGGCGCCGGCCGGGAGTTCGCCGACGGCTCGGCCAATTTCCTGCACGACGTGATCTCGGACGTGCACCTGTTCAAGGGCGCGGCCGACGCCACCATGAGCCACGGCGAGAGCTGGCGGTTCATGATGGTGGGCATGTATCTGGAGCGCGCCCAACTGGTCTCCAGCCTGCTGGAGGTCTGCTTCGCCGAAGGGCCGGGCCGCGAGATCAACGACCATATCGCCCTGGTCAGCCTGCTGCGGATGGCCTGCGCCCTGGAGCCCTATCTGCGGGTCTACACCGCCGAGATCGAGCCGCGGCACATCCTGGAGTTCCTGGTCTTCGACGAGGACTTCCCACGCTCGATCCGCTTCGTCACCTCGCGCATCGAGGAGCATCTGGCGGTCCTGGCCCGCCACACCGAGGCCAACGGCCGCACCGGGCCCGAGCGGCTGGCCGGCCGGCTGAAGGCCCGGCTGCAGTTCGCCGACCTGGACGAGCTTCAGGCCCAGGGCGCCAGCGCCCTGCTGACCACGGTGGTCAACGAATGCTCGCGCATCCACGAAGCGATCTATGAGACCTTCGTGGCCTATCCCCTCGAAATGCGACTGCCTGCTTAGAAAGACGACCGCCGTGCTGCTCGAGATCCGCCACATCACCCAGTATCATTACGAGCGGCCCGTCCGCGAAAGCCTGATGGAGCTGTGGATGCAGCCCCAGAAGGGCGCGCGCCAGCGGCTGGTCAGTTTCGAACTGGAGCTCGAACCGGCCGCCCAGGTGTTCTCCTACGCCGACAGCTTCGGCAACGCCGTCTATCACTTCGACGTGCCCCAGCCGCATGACGGCCTGACGATCATCGCCCGCTCGGCGGTCGAGACCGAGCCGGTGCTGGAATGGCCGATGCCGCTGGACATGGGCGAGTGGGAGCGGCTGAAAAGCGCCTTCGTGCGCGGCGAGTGCTTCGACTACCTGCAGCCCCACGGCTTCGTCCAGGTCACCCCGGCGCTGCGGGCCTTCATGGACGCGCATGGCGTCGATGAGCTTCGCCGCCGCGACCCGTTCTCGGCCGCCCAGGCGCTGTGCGACACGATCTACAAGGCCTTCGAGTACGCCCCGGGCGTCACCGACGCCGACAGTCCGATCGACCTGGCGCTCGGCGCCGGGCGGGGGGTCTGCCAGGACTTCGCCCACATCATGCTGGCGATCTGCCGGGCCTGGGGCATGCCGGCCCGCTATGTCTCGGGCTACCTGTTCACCGACCGCGAGGCCGGCGACCGCTCCGACCCCGACGCCACCCACGCCTGGGTCGAGGTGTTCCTGCCCAGCTATCGCTGGGTGGGCTTCGACCCGACCAACAACGTCATGACCGGCGAGCGCCACGTGGCGGTGGCGGTGGGCCGCGACTATGGCGACGTCACCCCGTCGCGCGGCGTCTACAAGGGCGATTCCGAGAGCCACCTGGCGGTCGGGGTCTCGGTGCGGCGGGCCCGGGCCGCCCTGGCCGAGCCGGAGTTCATGCGCCTGCCCCGCCCCTCGACGCCGTTCGGCTCGGGCCGCGGCCGCCGGGCCAACGCCGACGCCATCCGCGAGCACCAGCAGCGGCAACAGCAGCAGTAGGCCGCCGGGCCCAGAGCATTTTCGAGCGAAGTGGATGCCGGTTCGCGTGAAGAAAATGCGTAAAAAACAAAAACCTAGAGCGCCCGGCCTGATGCAATCAGGTCCGGCGCTCTAGGCCGCGAACACGTGCGTCCGGCGAGCCGACAGCTTCACCTCGCCGGTGAAGTTGTCGGCGTCGTCGCGGGCGGCGCAGACCTCGATGCGGCGGCCGTCGGGCAGCGAGGCGTCGACATTGGCCAGCGGCCCCTGGACCACCACCCGCTCGACCCTGGCCGCGAAACCCGCCGCGTCCAGCACCAGGTCGTGCGGTCGCACGAAGGCGATCGCCGCGCCGTCGGCGGCGCCCGGCGCGGGCAGGACCACCGGGCCGGCCGTGAAGCGCCCGCCCGACACCGTCCCCTCGAAACGGTTGGCCTCGCCGACGAAGCCGCAGACGAAGGGGGTGGCCGGATGGTCGTGCACCTCGTGCGGCGTGCCGATCTGCTCAATGCGGCCGGCGTTGAGGATCGCCACGCGGTCGGCCAGTTCCAGGGCCTCTTCCTGGTCGTGGGTGACGAAGATGGTGGTGACGCCGGTGGCGTCGTGCACCCGGCGCAGCTCCTTGCGCAGCGACTTGCGCACCGTGGCGTCCAGGGCCCCGAACGGCTCGTCCAGCAGCAGCACGCTGGGCTGCACCGCCAGGGCCCGCGACAGGGCCACCCGCTGGCGCTGGCCGCCCGACAGCTGCGACGGATAGCGCCCGCCCAGGCCCTCCAGCTCGACCAGCTTCAGCAGGTCCTCGACCCGGGTCTTGATCTCGGCCTTCGACGGCTTGTCCCGGCCCTTGCGCACATCCAGGCCGAACGCGATGTTGCGGGCCACGGTCATGTGCTTGAACAGCGCGTACTGCTGGAACACGAAGCCCACCCGGCGCGCGGCGGCCGAGGCGAAGGTCACGTCCTGGCCTTCGAACAGCACCTGGCCGGCGTCGGGGAACTCCAAGCCGGCGATGGTGCGCAGCAGGGTGGTCTTGCCCGAACCCGAGGGGCCGAGCAGCGCCACGAGCTCGCCGTCGGCGATCTCCAGATCGACGCTGTTCAGGGCCGGATAGCGCCCGAACTTCTTTTCGACGGAACGGATGGAGATGGTCATGGGATCAGTGCGTTCCGGTCATCTAGTGTCCGCCGCCGCGCTTGACGTCGGGCTGGGCGATCTCGAGCAGGCCCTTGAGCACCAGCGTGACGATGGCCAGCAGGCACAGCAAGGCGGCGACCGCGAAGGCCGCGACGAAGTCGTATTCGTTGTAGAGGATCTCGACGTGCAGCGGCATGGTGTTGGTCAGGCCGCGGATGTGGCCGCTGACCACCGACACCGCGCCGAACTCGCCCATGGCCCGGGCGTTGCACAGCAGCACCCCGTACAGCAGGCCCCAGCGCACGTTGGGCGCGGTCACCCGCCAGAAGGTGTAGAGGCCGGAGGCGCCCATCGACACCGCCGCCTCCTCCTCGGCCACGCCCTGTTCCTGCATCAGCGGGATCAGTTCGCGGGCGATGAACGGGAAGGTCACGAAGATGGTGGCCAGGACGATGCCGGGCACGGCGAAGATGATCTTGATGTCGTGGTCGATCAGGTGCTCGCCGAACCAGCCCTGCAGACCGAACACCAGCACGTAGATCAGGCCGGCGACGACCGGCGACACCGAGAACGGCAGGTCGATCAGGGTGATCAGCAGCGGCTTGCCCGGAAACTCGTGCTTGGCGATCGCCCAGGCGGCGCACAGGCCGAAGACGGCGTTGAACGGCACGGCGATCCCGGCGGTGATCAGGGTCAGCTTGACCGCCGCCAGGGCGTCGGGATTGGCGATCGCCGCCAGGGCCGGACCCAGCCCCTTGCGCAGGGCCTCGGCGAACACCGCCGCTAGCGGCAGGGGC
>NZ_AKKF01000087.1 GCF_000281955.1 Caulobacter sp. AP07
CAGGCGATAGACCGCCAGCCACTCCCCGGCGGGCGTCCCGCCCGTTCCCTTCTTCCCCATCCCGTCGCGGCAGTTCGAACACCCTGCGGCGTGAACCTTCGTCGTTTGATGGTGGCGGCTGCGATAGACCCAATACGAGGGGGCGAGTTCAACGTCGGCGGGATCGACCACCACGCTTTGGCTATCGGCGCCAGTTTTGCCCGTTTCGTCGTCAGCCGACATCCGCCGATCTTGCGTAAAGGCGTCGGTCATGCCGATCAGGTGGTCGATCCCCCACAACTCGTCGTCGACGCCTGCCTCCATCGCGGCCGTTACCCGCTTTGTCCAGCTTTGCGATCCGTCGCGAGGCCGCCTCGGGCGCGGCACCCAGCAGTAGTTGTGGTAGACGATCCAGAGGGCGACATGGCGCTCATGGTTCGCCAACTTCTTCGAAAACGCGTTGGTCTTTCGGCCATAGCGGCGCACGCCCATTCGGACGTTTAGGTTTTGGCGCTCGACATAGCTGGTGTGGATGTCGCGTTCGTCGATCTCGCCCTTGACGACATCGCGCTGGGCGCCCTCGTAGCGGCTCCCCGATAGGCGATTGCCGTCCTTGTCGGTTTTCGAATAGCTCTTCCGAAGAACGCCATGGTTCGCATCTGATCCGAAAGCGCGCTCTACCGCTTCGGGATATGCGCCTAGGCCGTCGGTAATGATCGTGGGGCGGACGACGAACCTACCATCTGACTTCCGCTTCAATTTGGACGCCACGCGCCGCATGAAGGTCGTGGCGTCATCGAGGCCCTGGGCGCCAAGGTGGTAAGCGTAGATCAACTTGGTCTTGGCGCACACCGCGAGGTAGGTCCAAATTGTCCCCGCGTCATCGCTGGGCGCTGCCATGTCGGCGACATTGAAGCTGCGCGCTGCGACGAACGCATACAGTTCGTCGGCCTGGGTTCTGGCGATTGTGAGATCGCTCAATGAAGCGAGATGGGCGATCGCCCAATCACCAGCCTCTTCGAAAAGCTTGACGACGGTGTTCTGACTGACGCCGAAGATACGTTCGCAGGAGCGCTGCGACATCCCTTCCAGTAGGGCGTGGAGGATAAGAGCGCGGGTCCGCGCGTTGAGTCTATTCATCCAGTGCCGTAGCTGGCCGACACCGGTCAGTCCCGAGATAGCTGTTCTTGTCCATGGCAGTTCTCCTGAGTTCGCAAGTCCCGGCTATCCGGGCGCGGCGGAGAAGCGCCATTCAGAATTAAAATTCAACCGTCAAGAGAATATAAACCATATTTTCGCACCACTACCCTCAGAACAGTGGCGTGAATGCAACAAACACTGCCATTAAATTGAGATAATTATTAAGATAAATGATCAATTATTTCGATATGTGCGGGCAACAAATAGAATAAGCAGGCCGCTACACGTGCTACCAATCTTGATTACTAGAGTCGTCGCTTAAGTAGCTCAAATGCGTCGACGCCTAGTGCCGCTGCCAGCTTCTCGATGTTGTCGACCGAGATGTTTCGTTCACCGCGCTCGACGGCGCCTACGAACGTACGATGCAAGCCGGCTTCGTACGCCAACGCGTCTTGGCTGAGACGCAGATTGGCGCGGTAGCGGCGCAAATTGTCCGCCAGGATTTTCCGAAGCGTGTGCTCGCTCGCCATACCGCAAGGCTGGCGATATGCCGCTTTTACGGCGACACCGTTTACGTAGCATTATGGAGGGTTTGGTTAAGCTTTCGGCCGTGGCGCTTGGGCGCGCAACGAACCGTGAAAGGCTGAAAATGAACTCGCACGCGACGTACAGAGATGACCACGAGCCTCGCCGCATCGGCGCGGGGCTCGCGATCGGCATCTTCCTCATGCCGGTGATCTTCGCATGGTTCCTTCTGCGCACCGGCTACACCGCTGGTGCGAGGATTGTGGCGTTTGGCTGGTTAGGGCTGCTCGTCGCGGTTGGTGTGGCGGGAAGCGGCGGCTCCGCGCCGGCACCGAATGCCCCTGCCGTAAGATCGCCTACGCCCACCGCCGCGCCGGAAACCAAATGGGGTTATGGCGGCGGTGCGGACGAACTGCACGGGCAGCGCGCATACGCGATCATCCAGTCCGACGACTCCGAACGCTTCAAGGGTTCTGTGCGGTCGTCACGGCTAACCGTCACCTTGGTCAAAGCCGGCAATCAGCCGACGGTGGCGTTTCAGATGACCAAGGGCGGCACGTTCTTGTGCGGAGACGGCGACATCACCGTCAAATTCGATGACGCCGTGCCCGAGACGCTGACCTGCCACTCGTCGGGCGCGATGAACGGCGTTGTCTTCCTGGACTATCCAGGTGCGTTCATCGAACGGATCAGCGCTTCGAAGCGAATGGTGATCGAACCCGCCTACGTCGTGGATGGTCGCAAGCGTTTCCACTTCACGACAGTGGGGCTGAAGAAGCCGGCGGATTGGAATTAGGCACCCGGCCTAATCGCGGCGCGCCAATTTTCGAGCATGGGCGACCAGCCTCGCCATGTCCGCGCGAGGAAGTTCGCGGCGGGTCTCTTCGATCACCGCCGCCTCCTCCTCGCTTTCAGGCTCAGAATCTCCGACAAAGAGGCGTGCGGCGCGCAAGGTCGCCGCAATCTCTTCATGATAGTCTGTCTGCTTCCGGCGCGGCATTGGGGTCCCTGGCCCGCAACGGGCGGGCCAGGGGACAGTATCATACCTCACGCGATGTTCCCCGCGTGAATGGCACCGCAGACCACGTGACGGAGCAATGCTGAGACCGCTCCCTCCCGCGTGATCGAAGTCACACAGCGGTTGCCGTCGACAGAACCGACGTAGCGCGCGGCTCCTTCTTCAAATTCGCAGCCGATAGAGAGTTGCTGCGCTCCGCGCCGCAGATGGATGATGTCGGTCCGGTGGTACATGGGCGATCTCCTTGGTTTCGCCCAGGCACGCCGCCCTCCATTGACGCGTTTATCAAGCCGCTGATTCAAACTGCGTCACCACCAATCCTTGCCCGCCCTTGACTTCGCGCCCGCAATAAACGATCTACGCCATGCGCCGTCTGGCGCTATCGGTGCTCCAGCCGCGTGAGGGACCTGTCTGGTCCAGCCTGTCGAGCACCCTGAACGCTTCTCATCAGACCGCCCGTGTCACGCGGGGCGCTCCCCACCGACCCGCCGCCAGGCGAGCCGTGCGAGGATCGCATGCGCCGCTGCGCGGCTGCACGAGAGACACGTAACTTGACTCAATTCACCGATCTCGCCCTCGCCAAACCGCTGCTGAAGGCGCTGACCGACAAGGGCTACACCACGCCCACCCCGATCCAGGCGCAAGCCATCCCGCTGGTCATGAGCGGCCGCGACCTGCTGGGCATCGCCCAGACCGGCACCGGCAAGACCGCCGCCTTCGCCCTGCCGATCCTGCATCGCCTGGCCGAGGACAAGAAGCCGGCCCCGCGCCGCGGCTTCCGCTGCCTGGTCCTCTCCCCGACCCGCGAACTGGCCACCCAGATCGCCGACAGCTTCCGCGACTACGGCAAGCACATGGGCCTGACCGTCGCCACCATCTTCGGCGGCGTGAAGTACGGCCCGCAGATGAAGGCCCTGGCGGCCGGCGTCGACGTGGTCGTGGCCACCCCGGGCCGCCTGATGGACCACCTGGGCGAAAAGTCCGCCCACCTGAACGGCGTCGAGATCTTCGTGCTCGACGAAGCCGACCAGATGCTGGACCTGGGCTTCGTGGTGCCGATCCGCAAGATCGCCAGCCAACTGCCCAAGGAGCGCCAGAACCTGTTCTTCTCGGCCACCATGCCGAGCGAGATCGGCAAGCTGGCCGGCGAACTGCTGAAGAACCCGGCCCAGGTGGCGATCACCCCCTCGGCCACCACGGTCGAGCGCATCGACCAGTCGCTGATCTTCATCGAGGCCCAGCGCAAGCGTCCGCTGCTGGCCGAACTGCTGGCCGACAAGAGCGTCGAGCGCTCGATCGTCTTCACCCGCACCAAGCGCGGCGCCGACCGGGTGGCCAAGTACCTGGTCGCCAGCGGCATCGAGGCCGCCGCCATCCACGGCGACAAGACCCAGGGCCAGCGCGAGCGCGCCCTGGCGGCCTTCAAGGCCGGCCAGGTCAAGGCGCTGATCGCCACCGACATCGCGGCGCGCGGCATCGACGTCAACGACGTCAGCCACGTGTTCAACTTCGAACTGCCCAACGTGCCGGAATCCTACGTCCACCGGATCGGCCGCACCGCCCGCAAGGGCAAGGAAGGCGTCGCCATCAGCTTCTGCGCCGATGACGAACGCAACCTGCTGCGCGACATCCAGAAGGCCACCCGCCAGACGATCCCGACCTTCGACCGCCGCAACGACAAGACCCTGGCGGCCGCCGCGGCCGTGGCCGACAAGCTGGCGCCGCCGGAGAAGTACGTCGATCCGCGCCGCGCCGACCCGCGCAACAACGTCCCGGCCGAACTGCGCAAGCAGCGCAACCGCGGCGGCCGTCCCAATGGTGGGGCCGGCGGCGCCGGCGCCAATGGCGGCGGCAACGGCCAGGCCAAGCCCGGCGGCCAGAACCGTGGTCGCAACGGCGGTGGTCAAGGCCAGGCGCAGGCCAAGCCGGCCGGCGGCGAGTTCCGGGGTCCCAAGCGGGCCAACGGCGCGGCCGACCAGCGCTGGAACCCGATCGACTAAGGTCTATCGACTGACACCCTCTCTGTGAGAGCGCGGCCGTTTCTACCTTGAGGGGTGGAAACGGCCGTTTTCTTTGGGCGCGCCCCCCGGTGCGACCTCCACGCTGCTTGAAACCCCGCTCCGCTTGGGGTCTCCTGCGCCTGCTGGTCGAGTACGGTCGGGAAGGAACACGGGCATGATGGATACCCGTGATCGAGGACACGCCATCCAGGAGCCGCCCCCCCTCGACATGGACGCGCGGATAAGGGCGTTCGACTGGGCGGCGACGCCGCTCGGTGCGCGGGAAACCTGGTCGCCCAGCCTGAAGTTCGCGGTCGACATGATCGTCGCCAGCACCTTCCCCACCGCCCTGCGCTGGGGCCAGGATCTGGTGCTGATCTACAACGACGCCTACGCGCCGATGCTGGGCGAGCGGCACCCCCGGGGCCTGGGCACGACCTTCGCCGAAGCCCCGCCCTCGTCGGCGGTCGACTCCGAAGCCCCGGAACGGGCGGTGCTGGCCGGCCAGAGCGGGGGCACGGTGATCGAGGACCTGTTGCTGCCGACGGTGCACGCCGGCGGGGCCGTGACCGAGGGCTATTTCACCATCCGCCTCAGCCCCCTGCCCGACCCCACCGCGCCCGGCGGGGTGGGCGGGGTGCTGATCGCCCTGTCCGACACCACCCGGCGGGTGCGGGCCGAGCAGGCCCTGCGGGCCAGCGAGGAGCGCTATCAGCTGGCCCTGGAGGCGGCCAGCGGCGTGGGCGCCTGGGACTGGGACATCGCCGCCGACAAGCTCTATGCCGACGCCCGCTACGCCACCTTCCACAACATCTCGCCGGAGCGCGCCGCCCAGGGCGTGCCCTTCGCCGAGGTCTCGGCGGCGGTGCATCCCGACGACTACGCGCGCATACAGGCCTCGGGCCGCGCGGCCCTGAAGACCACTTCGGACTTCCTCGAGGACTACCGGCTGGTCCAGACCGACGGCTCAGTGAAGTGGGTGCAGGCGCGCGGCCAGGTCTTTCGCGACGCCAGGGGCTGGGCCGTGCGCCATCGCGGCGTGATGGTCGACATCACCGAGCGCAAGCGGATGGAAGCCGCCCTGGAGGCCACCGAGGCCGACCTGCGCATCGCCGTCGACGCCGCGGGCATGGGCCGCTGGGACCACAATCCCATGACGGGCGAACGCTACTGGGACAAGCGCTGCCGCGAACTCTACGGCCTGCCCCAGGGCGAGATCGAAAATCCGCTCGACGCCTTCGAGCGGCTGGTCCACCCCGACGACCTGCCCGCCCTGACGGACGCCGTCCGGGCGGCCATGGACCCGGCCGGCGACGGCGCGATCAACCACGAATACCGCATCCTGCGCCACGACGACGGCGCGCTGCGCTGGATCGAGACCTTCGGCCGGGCCTTCTTCCGGAACGACCGGTGCGTGCGCTTCGTCGGGGTCGTCTCCGACGTCACCGAGCGCAAGGAGGCCGCCGCTCGCGTCGCCCTGCGGGAGGCGACCATGGCCATGGCCATCGACGCGGCCAATGTCGGCACCTGGGACTTCGATCCGCGCGGCCGGGCCCTGCTGTGGTCGGAGCGCTGCTCGGCGATGTTCGGCGTCGGATCGGGCCTGCCCGTCACCCTCGAGGACTTCTTCGAGGCCCTGCACGTCGCCGATCGCGAGGCCGCCCAGGCCGCCTTCCAGCGGGCCCTGGACCCCGCCGTCCGCGAGGATTTCGACGTCGAGTTCCGGACCGTCAGCCGCGAGGACGGGGCCGAGCGCTGGATCGCCGCCAAGGGCCGGGGCTTCTTCGACGAGGCCGGCCAGCCGGAGCGCGTGGTCGGCGCCACGGTCGACATCACCGAGCGCAAGAAGGCCGAGCTGCACCTGCGGCTGATGGTCAACGAGCTGAACCACCGGGTGAAGAACAGCCTGGCCACGATCCAGGCGATCGCCGCCCAGACCTTCCACGCCGCCCGCTCCCTGCCCCAGGCCCAGGAGGCCTTCACGGCCCGGATCGTCGCCCTGGCCGAGGCCCACGACCTGCTGACCCGCGAGAACTGGGAGGGCGCCGACCTGTCCGACGTGCTGGGCCGGCTGCAGGCCCTGCACGGGGCGCCGGGCCGCTTCACCCTGACCGGCCCGCCCGTGCGGCTGACGCCGCGCATGGCCCTGTCGCTGTCCATGGCCCTGCACGAGCTGGCCACCAACGCGGTGAAGTACGGGTCGCTGTCGACCCCGGCCGGCCGCGTCCGGATCGACTGGACCGTGACGGCCGGGACCGGCGGCCCGCGCCTGGCCCTGGCCTGGGTCGAGACCGGCGGCCCGCCGG
>NZ_AKKF01000088.1 GCF_000281955.1 Caulobacter sp. AP07
GGGAGAGGGTTCAGGAACGCGCTTGTCCCCCTACTTCGCCCCCTCGCGCTTGGACGCGTCCCGTTCGGCCCGTTCCTTCAGTTCCTCGTCCAGGCTGGCGGTATCCCACGCCCCGCCGGCGTCGCCGGGCCGCAGGCGCGCCAGGTCGGTGGCCAGCAGGCGGTCCATGGTCTGGGCGGCGTCGCGCGAGGCCAGGATATAGGCCTCTTCCTGGCCCCAGATCGGGCGTAGCTCCTCGAACGACTTGCGGTCGTGGCGGCGGAAGAACGAGGCGGCGCGATAGGCGCGGTGGGCGCGGTAGCCCAGCTTCTGCAGGGCCGTGGTGCCCAGGGCCAGTGCGGATTCGAAGGTCTCGCGCTCCACCGCGTCGGCGCCGTTGGCCAGCAGGTCGTAGGCGTGGCGGCGGTCCCAGGCGCGGGCCAGGATCACCAGGTCGGGATAGGCCTTGCGGGCGGTCTCCACCAGTTCGACGGTCTTTTCGCGGTCGTCGAGGGCGACGATCAGCATCCGGGCCCGCTCGATGCCGGCGGCGCGCAGCAGGTCCATCCGCGTGGCGTCGCCATAGTGCACCCGGCGGCCGAACCGGCGCAGCAGGTCGATCTGCTCGATGTCGCTGTCCAGCACCGTCGAGCGGAAACCGTTGGCGGTCAGCAGGCGGCCGGTGATCTGACCGAAGCGGCCGAAGCCGGCGATGATGATGTCGGGTTCGCTGTCGTCGAACTCGCCGGTCTCGGGGACCACCTTGGGGATCGCCGCGTCCATGGCCTGGGCGATGCGCTCGTAGAGGATCATCGCCACGGGCGTCAGGGCCATCGAGACCGCGACAGCGGCGGTCAGCAGGGCGGCCAGGGTGGCCCCGATCACGCCGGCCCCGACCGTGAAGGTCAGCAGCACGAAGGCGAATTCGCCGCCCTGGGCCAGGGCGGTGGCGACGGCCGCCGCGCCCCGCGCCGGGGCCCCGAACAGCCGGGCCAGGCCGAACATCACCAGGAACTTCAGGCTCATCAGTCCGACGACCAGGCCGATCAGCACCAGGGGCTGGCGAGCCACCAGGCCCAGGTCGATGCCGGCCCCGACGGTGATGAAGAACAGGCCCAGCAGCAGGCCGCGGAACGGCTCGATGTCGCTTTCCAGCTCGCGCCGGAACTCGCTCTCGGCCAGCACGACGCCGGCCAGGAAGGCCCCGAGGGCGGGAGACAGGCCGACCATCTGCATGATGTTGGCCACCCCGACCACGATCAGCAGGGCGGCGGCGGTGAAGATCTCGCGCAGGCGGGCCTCGGCGATGAAGCGGAAGATCGGCCGCACCAGGTAGCGGCCGCCGCCGACCACGATGCCGACGGCCGCCAGCACCGACAGGCCCTGGGCCCAGCGGGGCAGGTGCTCGACCAGGCTGGCCCCGCCGTGGCCGGCCGCTTCGGCGTGGACGCTGGGGGCGATGGTCGCCAGGGTCGGCAGCAGGGCGAACATCGGGATCACCGCCAGGTCCTGCAGCAGCAGGATCCCAAAAGCGGCGCGTCCGACCGGTCCCTGCCTCAGGCCTTTCTCGTCGAGGGTCTGCAGCACGATGGCGGTGGACGACATGGCCAGCACCATCCCCACGGCCAGGGCGGTCTGCCAGGGCAGCCCCAGCAGCATCGAGACGCCGGCGATGGCCACCGAGGTGCCGACGACCTGGGCGCCGCCGAAGCCGAAGATCGCCTTGCGCATGTCCCACAGGGTGGAGGGCTGGACCTCCAGCCCGATCAGGAACAGCAGGATGACGACGCCGAACTCGGCGAACTTCATGACGTCGGTCTGCTCGCCGACCAGCGACAGGGCGAAGGGGCCGATCACCACCCCGGCGATCAGGTAGCCCAGCACCGAGCCGAGGCCCAGACGCTTGGCGATCGGCACGGAGATCACGGCGGCGCCGAGATAGACCAGGGCCTGGAGGAGGAAGGGCATTAGCGGGTCATCCCTTCAAGCTGCACAATAACTCCGTCATCCCCCGCTTTATGCGGGGGACCCAAGCGGCGACGCCAAATCAAGCTGTGGCCAGCTCGGCTTGGGTCCCCCGAACAAGTCGGGGGATGACGACCTATTTGAGCTGACGCCAAACTCAAAATCATCACGCCCCCATCTCGGCGTCGGCCGGCGTGGTCATCAGCGAGGCGATGCGGGCCTTGTAGCGGCCGGCCTCCTCCTTGAGGTCCTCGTCGTTCTTGAGCGCCGCGCTATGCACCACGAAGGGCGTCTCCCAGACCATGCCGCACAGATAGGCCGTCTGCTCCAGCGGGCGCAGGAAGTCGTCCATGCTGAAGCGGTTGTAGCCGTGGGCGTGATAGGCCTTGGCCGCGCCGCCGGTGGTGCAGGCGGCGAACAGCCGCTTGCCGGCCAGGGCGTTGCCGTCGATGCCGTAGGCGAAGCCGTGCAGCCACACCAGGTCGAACCATTCTTTCAGCAGGGCCGGGGTCGAGTACCAGTAGAGCGGGAACTGCAAGGCGATGACGTCGTGGGCCAGCAGCTTTTCCTGCTCGGCCTCGATGTCGATCGCGAAGTCCGGATAGGTCTCGTAGAGGTCGTGGAAGGTGACCCCGGCCAGCCCCTTGGCGGCCTTGGCCAGGGCGCGGTTGGCGCGGGAGCGTTCCAGCGCCGGGTGGGCGAGGGTCAGCAGCACGCGCGAGGTGGCGGCGGCTTCCGTCCCGGTGCTAGTTTCCGCTGGGTGAGCCTGGTCCGTCACGCTGAAACTCCACAGATCGAAATTTTATTCATCAAGGGTTGAATTTCTTCGGCCGGCGGCTCAGAGCAATCGGCGAACGTCGCTCCGGGAGGAACCATGGTCGAC
>NZ_AKKF01000089.1 GCF_000281955.1 Caulobacter sp. AP07
GGGAGAGGGCGAGATAATTACCCCGCGCTGAACTTGATCGGGATGCGCACGCTGGCGCCGTCGACGGGTTGGCCGTTTTCGGTCTGGGGGCTCATCCTGAAGTACTTCGACAGCTTGACGGCCGCGTTGCCGAAGCCCTCCTCGGCGGGGGTCTCGCCGGCCACCACGCAGTCGCGCAGGGCGCCGTTGGCTGCGACGGTGCAGGCCAGGGTGGCCTGGCCCGAAACCTCCCGGCGCATGGCGCTTTCGGGATAGAAGCGGCTGAACTCCGAGGCGCCGGGCTTCTTCAGCCAGTTGGGGCTGCGGATCACCTTGGGTTGGATCACCGGCGGCTCGCCGGGGGAGGCCGGGATCTCGGAGAAGGTAGGCGGGCCCTCGCCTTTGAGGTCACTGTGCTCGACCCTGGGAACCGACAGGGGGTCGACGGGAAGATCTAGGGGCAGAGGTATGAGGCGCGGTTCGATCGGGTTCGATCGCGTGATCTTGGGTGTGTCCGGCGTCGGCTTGGGCGGCGGCGGGGTCGGCCGCCACGGATCGATGAGAATGCCCCGATCCTGCACGACCGGCGGCTGCGGCATCACGAATTTCTGGTACGCCAGATAGGCGAACAGCCCCGCATGGGCGGCGGAGACCAGGACGAGCGCCGCGACCATGGCCTTCGACGGCTTGCCGCGCGGCGCGTCGTTCAGGCCGGGGATATAGGAACCGATCGTGGCTTGATGGGCGACCATGGCAACCTCCTTGAGCGTCGATGTCTCTGGATCGACACTGGAGCGTCCCACGAAGAATTACGTTTGTAAATATTACGAGCGTAGATTTATTACGATCGTAAGCGAGACACCCTGTCGCAGGGCGGTTGGGTCTCCGTCCCAGCATGGTTAAGCGCGCATTAACCACGCTCGTTCAGACATTGACGCCATGGCAGCCGTCAATTCCATCCGCAGCGTCGTCGAGTCGGCGATCCAGCGCGCGTCCAGCGCGACGGGCGTGGACTTCACGTTCCTGATGGGCACGGCCAAGCGCGAGAGCGGCTACAACCCCAACGCCAAGGCCGGCACCTCCTCGGCCTCGGGCCTGTTCCAGTTCGTCGACCAGACCTGGCTGTCCACGCTGAAGAAGCACGGCTCCAAGTACGGCTACGCCCGCTATGCCGACCTGATCCAGCAGGGAACCGACGGCAAGTACCGAGTGGTCGGCGACGAGGCCCGCAAGGCCGTGCTGGGCCTGAAGCTGGATCCGCACGCCGCATCCTTGATGGCCGGCGAACTGGCCTCCGACCACGCCTCCTACCTGCGCGGCCGGGTGGGGCGCTCGCCGACCTCCGGCGAGCTCTACGCCGCCCATTTCCTGGGGCCTCAGGGTTCGGCCCGGCTGATCGAGGCCGTCAACGCCTCGCCCGGGGCCAGCGCCGCCGCGATGTTCCCCGACGCGGCCGCCGCCAACCGGTCGATCTTCTATCGCGAAGGCCGGGCGGCCACGGTCGGCGAGGTCTACGCCAACCTGACCAAGACCGGCGGCGGCGAGCCCGTCACGGCGCCCGACGCCTCGGCCAACGCCGCGCCCGCCGCCGATCAGGGCTTCATCCAATACGCCACCGGCCGCCGGCTGGAGCGCATCCAGCAGCAGGAAGCCCTGGTCAACCTGATCCTGCGCGGCTCGCAGGACGTCGACAGCGGCTTCAGCCTGGCGTCGAACAACAGCGGCGGCTCGTCCGCCTCGCGGATGACCAACTCGATGTTCTCGTCCGAGATGCTGCGCGTGCTGTCGGAAGCCGGCGACAAGACCAAGCGGTAGGGGCGGGCGGGGCGCTTGCTTCACGCGGAAGCGGCCAGCCCTTCCCCCATATCTCCAAGTACCCGCCGTCATCCCAGGCCTTGTGCCCGGGACCCATCTGTCCGCCGCAAGGGCGGATGTGTGGCGCGCCGGCGCGCCAACGCGCTTCACTGTCGGCTGAACCATGGGTTCCGGGCACAAGGCCCGGAATGACGGCGGAGAGGGGAGTGGTCTGGGAGACCCTACGCCTCCACCGGCCGCAACCCCGCGATCTCGTCCTCCGAATAGCCGATCTCGCCCAGCACCGCCGCCGTGTGCTCGCCCAGGCGCGGCGCCGGCCCCCTCGGCCCGTCCTCCGACCCCGGGAAGCGCGCCGGGCCGGCGGGGGCGGGGAAGGTGGCGCCGTGGCCGTCCGGGGTCTGCACGAAGCAGCCCGCCGCCTGGGCCTGGGGGTCGCCCACCAGGTCGCGCGGCGTCTGCCAGGGCGCCCAGGTGATGTCGCCGGCGTCGAGCGCTTCCTTGGCCTGGGCGTAGTCCATCGCCCCGAACGCTTCGTCGAGGATGTCGACCAGGGCGGCGGTGTTCTCGCGGCGCAGGCGGGCGGTGGCGAAGCGCGGGTCCTCGGGCAGGTCCGGGCGGCCGGCGGCGACGGCGATCTGCCGCCAGTCGGTGGCGCCCTGGCGGGCCAGCAGGCAGATCCAGCGGTCGTCGCGGGTCTTGAAGAAATTGGCCAGCGGCTGGATCGCTTCGCGTCGCCCGCGCGTCGAGGCCAGCTTGCCGAACCGCAGCTGGATGGCCATGTCCGAGCCGATCGCATAGACGCCGGTGCGCAGCAGCGAGGTCTCGACCAGTCGACCGGTTCCGGTGCGGTGCCGTTCGTGGACCGCGGCGAGGATCGCCGACACCGTCGCCAAGGACGTCACGTGGTCGCCCATGCCGGTGCGGACGGGAAAGGGCTCGGCCCCCTTCGGCGCGGTGATCGCGCCCACGCCCGCCCGCGACCAGAAGGCCGCCACGTCCATGCCCGGCTTGTCGGCGTCCGGCCCATCCAGGCCATAGCCGGTGAGGCTGCAATAGATCAGCCGCGGATTGACCGCCTTCAGGGTCTCGTAGTCCAGCCCCGCCCGCGCCAGGGCGGCCGGGCGGACATTGGTCAGGAAGATGTCGGCGTCCTTGACCAGGGCCTTGGCCGCCGCGCTTCCGCCCTTCGACCGGATGTCGAGCACCACCGAGCGCTTGCCGCGGTTGTCGAGCTCGAAGATCGGGTTGGCGTCCTGGTCGGAGGCGATGGTGTCGAAGAACCGCCGCATCGGATCGCCGTCGGGGGACTCGATCTTGATCACGTCGGCGCCCCAGTCGGCCATGATCCCGGCCGCGCCCGGGGCGGCGATGTAGGTGGCCAGTTCGATAACCCGCAATCCGCGCAGCATGTCGTCTTCCTCCCGCGTCTTCTTGTTGCGGTGAGTGTGGACGACTTAAACGGTCGTTGGGAAGGGCCTTGACGCGGAACCCGCCCCTAGGCGACCGCCGCCTGGCTGGCGACGCTCTTGCGGTCCAGGGTCGCGGCGTCGGCGACCGCGCGGGCCACGGCGGCGACGCTGACGGGCTTGCGCAGCACGGTGTCGGCGCCGGCGTCCAGGCACTCGCGGGCCTCGTCGGCGTCGCCGCCGATCACCGCGATGATCGCCACGTCGCGATTGCCGCTGTCCAGGGCGCGCATGGCGGCGGCGGTCTGCGGACCGTCGAGGATCGGCATGCGGCCGTCCAGCATCACCAGGTCGAAGTCGCAGATCCGCGCCAGGTCCAGGGCCCGGCGGCCGTTCTGGGCGTGGACGACCTGGTGGCCCAGTTGCTCGAGGATGGCCCGCAGCATGGCGGCGTTGAGGGCGTCGTCCTCGGCGATCAGGATCCGCAGGTTGCGCGGCGGCGCGCCGGCCGGCTCGGGCGGCTGGGCGGCCTCGGCCTGGGTCTCGACCACGCAGACGGCCAGTTCGTCGAAGGGCAGGGTCAGGGTGAAGCAGCTGCCGACGCCCACGGCGCTGGAGCCCTCGAGCGCGCCGCCCATCAGCCGGGCCAGCTGGCGCGACAGCGACAGGCCCAGGCCCGCGCCGTTGACGCCGGCCCCGGTGCGCTCGATGCGGCGGAAGGCCTCGAAGGCGTGTTCCAGCTCCTCGCCCGACAGGCCGGGACCGGTGTCGGCCACCTCGATGGCGATCTGGTCGCCGCGCCGCTCGACCCGCACCTCGATCCGGCCGCGCACCGTGTACTTCACCGCGTTGCCGACGATGTTGGCGATGATCTGACGGGTGCGCAGCGGGTCGCCCATGGCCGCGCCGGTCAGGCGATGCTCCAGGTCGGCCTCGACGTGGACCGTCAGCTCCAGGCCTTTGGCCATGGCGTGCGGCCGGTCCAGCAGCACCAGGTCGCGGATCAGGCGCACCGGCTCGAAGGCGACGCGCTCGACCGCCAGGCGGCCGGACTCGGCGGTCTCGGAGTCCAGGGTGGCGTTGAGCACGGCGACCAGGTCCTGGGCGGCGTCGAGAGCGGCGTTCAGCTGCTCGCGCGACGGCGCGGCGCGACCGCCCTTGCCGGCGGCGGCGGCCAGCACGTGGGTGACCCCGGTCAGGCCGTTGCGGATCTCATGGCTCAGGGTGGCGACGATGTCGGACTTGGAGCGGGCCAGGCGCTCGGCGGATTCCAGCACCTGGAGGCGCTCCGCCAGCAGGGCCTCGTGGTCCAGGGTCAGGGCGTGCTGGCGGCGCAGCATGCGGTTCAGCACCAGGGACAGGGCCATGGCCAGGGCGATCGCGCCCCAGGCCATGGTGCCGGCCCACCGGCTGTCGGGCCGCGAGAACAGCAGTAGCAACGGGCCGCAGGCGGCGACCGGCGCGGTGATCAGCAGGGCGACCATGCACGGCGCGGAGAAGAAGATGCAGACCACCGCCGCGCCGGCCGTCAGCAGCAGCAGGGTGTCGCGGGCCGGGCCGGCCCCGTCGGCGAAGATCGCCATCTGGATCACGCCCACCGCCCACAGCAGGCCCGAGAGCACGTGCACCCGCGCGCGGCGGCTCAGGTCCTCGGCCTCCGGTGTGCGCAGCCAGGCGACCACGGCGTAGAACGCGCCCCAGTTGATGGCGAACACCGCGAAGCTGACCGCCAGCCAGACGGCGTTGGCGGCGAACGACCCGGCCCAGACATAGATCGGCAGGCTGACGGCGAACACCGCCAGCGCATAGGGCAGCAGCGCCGTCTGGGCGTCGAGCGCCAGACGGGCGTCAGCGCCGCTGACTGCGGGGGCGGTTGGTCGGCGCTCGGCGAACAAGGATCGGATTCCTCGGGTGATGAACGAGGACCCTAGGCGGTCGCGGTTTGCGCGGGGTTACGGCTTATCGTTAATCCACAGCGCAATGCGGGCAAACAATCGTTAAGCCTAACAAGGGATGATCCGATTCCCAGCTGTTCCCCAGGCATAGGGGGGAGATCCATGGCCACCACCCGCGCCGCCCTGACCGACCACGACATCCGCATGCTGGTGAAGGGCGCGACGCCCGACGAGCGGGCGCTGGCCGCCCACAAGCTGTGTCGCACCATCGACCGCGCCGAGCTGGACGAGGCCCAGCGGGCCCTGGCCGCCGACATCCTGCGGGTGATGGCCGCCGACGCCGCCGAGCTGGTCCGCCGCGCCATGGCCGTGACCCTGCGCAATTCGCCGACTCTGCCGCCCGACATCGCCAACCGCCTGGCCCGCGACGTCGAGAGCGTGTCGCTGCCGATCATCAGCTTCTCGCCGGTGTTCAGCGACCAGGACCTGGCCGAGATCGTCCGCCTGGGCGGTCCGGTGCGGCAACTGGCCGTGGCCAAACGTCCCAGGCTGTCGAGCAAGATCACCGCCCTGCTGGTCGACCAGGGGTCGGAGGAGGTGGTCGCCACCGCCTGCGCCAACGACAACGCCCGCTTCTCGGACATGGCCCTGCAACGCGTGCTGGACCGGTTCTCCAAGTCGGAGGCGGTGCTGAGCGCGGTGGCCTATCGCGCGGCCCTGCCGCTGGCGGTGACCGAGCGCCTGATCGACATGGTCGGTGACCAGCTGCGCGACCACATCCTGACCCACCACGCCCTGTCGGCCGAGCGGACCCTGGACCTGATCCTCGGCGCCAAGGAGCGGGCGACCATCGATCTGGTGGAGCAGGCCGGCCGGACGGCCGACGCCAAGGGCTTCGCGGCGCACCTGGCCAGCGTCAAGCGCCTGACGCCGTCCCTGCTGCTACGGGCTCTGGCCCACGGCCACATGACCTTCTTCGAGTGGGGCGTCGCCGAGCTGGCGGGCGTGCCCCACCACCGCACCTGGCTGATGATCCACGACGCCGGACACCTGGGCCTGAAGGCGATCTGCGAACGGGCTGGCCTGCCGTCGCGCCTGTTCCCGGCCCTGCGCGCCGGCGTCGACGCCTTCCACGCCCTGGACTATGACGGCCGCCCCGGCGACCGCGAGCGCTTCCAGGAGCACATGATCCAGCGGTTCCTGACCTCTTCGGCGGCGGTGTCGCGCGAGGACACCGACTATCTGCTGGAGCGCGTCGATCGCCTGGCCGAGCAGACCCAGGCCGCGGCGGGGTAGGGCGCGACGAGGCCCTAAGCCTTGAGTTCGACGTCTAGCCCCTTCTTCACCGTCATCCCGGGCCTTG
>NZ_AKKF01000090.1 GCF_000281955.1 Caulobacter sp. AP07
CCCAGCCGTAGTAGCGGTTGTAGCCGATGAGGTCGGTGTGGGTGGTCAGCCGGTCGGTATCCGAGGCGCAGCAGTGCGCATAGACGGTCGGCCGCGAGGGGTCCTCGGCCTTGGCCAGCGCGTGCAGCGCCGCCAGCGCCTGGTTGGTGGCCTCGTCGGCGGCGTAGACCTCGTTGCCCAGGCCCCAGACGACCACGGACGGATGGTTGTAGGTCTGGCGGATGAGCTCCCGCAACTGCTGCTCGAGATTGGCCAGGAACTCGGGCTCGTATCCGACCTTGCTGTTGAACGGAATCTCGGTCCAGACGACCAGTCCGGCCCGATCGGCCAGGTCGTAGGCCTTGGCGGGATGCTGGAAGTGCACCAGCCGCAGGCCGTTCGCGCCCATGGCCTCCATCAGGCGGAAGTCCTCGGCGACGTCGTCGTCCGACACCGCCAGGCCGACGCCGGGACGGTCCAGATGCAGGTTCACCCCGTGCACCGCCAGGTGTTCGCCGTTCAGGAAGAACCCCTTGTCGGGGTCGATGCGGGTGGTGCGCAGGCCGAGCGGGACACGCACGGCGTCGGTCTCGCCGCCCTCGACGCCGGCCACCGTGGCCGCCACCGCGTAGAGGTAGGGATCCTTGCGGCCGTTCCAGGCCCGCGCCTTGTCGATCGTCAGGGTCTGCTCGACCGGCGTCGTCGCGCCGGCGGCCAGCGGTTTCACCGAGGACGCCTGGGCCACCAGCCCGCCCTCGGCGTCGAGGATGCGGGTGGTGACCCGCGTCCGCCGGGCCGCCGGCGCGTCGTTGCGCACCCGGGTGGTCACCCGCACCGTGGCGCGCTCCGGCGTCATCGAGACGGTGGTCGCATAGACGCCGGGTCCGCCATGGTCGAGCGCATCGACGTGGAGCAGCGGCGTGCGGATGAGGCTGACGCCGCGATAGAGCCCGCCGAAGACCGTGAAGTCGCCGCCCAGCGGCGCGATGTGTGGGCTGGCGCTGTTGTCGACCCGAACCGCCACGACGTTGCGCCCCGGCCGGACCCGCGCGGTGACGTCGAACCGGAACGCCGCGTACCCGCCCTCGTGACGACCGACCCTCTGGCCGTTCAGATAGACGTCGGCGACCAGGGCCGCGCCGTCGAACTGCAGGAAATAGCGACCGGGCGCCGCGCCGTCGGCGGTGAAGAACTCGCGCCGATACCAGCCGGGGCCGCGGTAGTAGCCGCCGCCATCGGCGCCGTCCGCGCCGTTGAAGGTGTGCGGCAGGGTGACCTTCAGCCAGTCCTTGGGGTCGAAGGCGACGACGGGCGCATCCGCCGTGTCGCCCTTCTGGAACCGCCAGCCCTCATTCAGCGAGGCCTGTTGGCGCCCGTCCATGGCCGCACGACTGGGGGTCGGCGACAGGACCCCGGCCATCAGCAAGGCCACCAGGCCGGCGAACCAGGCGAAACGCATCGTCGTCATCTGTGCGGTCCCGGCGCGCTTAACGATATCAGTTACCGGTAACTTTCCACCAGAGCGACGACCCGTGTCCATCCCGTTCGTCGCTGAGCGCGGCGGGCGCCGCTACCGGCCCTGGTCCTCGACGCCCGCCCGCGCCGCGTAGCCGCGCTCGACATAGCCGAAGCCGTCGAAATCGGCCGGCCGCGCCGTCCCCGACAGGTCCTGGCAGGCCATGCCGACGAAGGCCCCGGTGAAGTTGGGCGCGCCGGGCGCTGTGGCCTCGTCCGACAGGATGCTGGCGTCGAACAGCTCCGGCAGCCAGGACCAGGCCTCGCCGTCCAGGCTCCAGGCGAAGCGCAGCCGCTCGAAATCGACCTCGACGCGCAGGTGGACCAGGCCCGCGTCCGGCAAGGCGACCGGCGCGGTGAAGGCGTCGGCCTGGGGGCTGTCGGGCAAGGCCGACATCACCTGCAGATGGCGGCCATGGGCGTCGTCGCGCGACACGAACAGGTAGTGGAACTTGTTGGCCCCGTAATAGCAGACCAGCCCCGCCGCCTGCTGGAAGTGCTGGGGCGCGAAATCGACGACGGTGCGGGCGCTGTAGCAGTGGGCCTGCTGGCGGCGGGCCACCAGGGCCTGGCGATACTGACTGCCGATCGTCTCGCGCCCGAACAGCCGCAGCCAGCCCGGACGCGCGGTCAGGCTGAACAGATCCTGCGGGAACGGCGAGCGCAGCCACTGGAAGTCGATCGGCAGGTCCGGACCGCCGAAGTCCGTCCAGGCGGGCGGCGCGGGCCAGGGCGCGGCGGGCAGGTCCGGCCCCGGCGGGGTCAGCTCCGGATCGCCGGAGCCGTCGCGGGTGCGCAGCCAGCCGTCGTCGCCCCAGGTCATCGGCTGGATCGCCGTCTCCCGCCCCAGCACGCAGCGGCCCCGGTTGGGCAACGGCCGGCCGCAGAGATAGGCCATCCAGGTCTGGCCGTCGGGCGTCTCGACCAGGTCGGCGTGGCCGGCCCGTTGCAGCGGCGCGTGCGGCCGGTCGCGGGCGGTCAGCACGGGGCCGTCGGGGTGGAGTTCGTAGGGTCCTTCGAGCGTTCGCGACCGGGCCATGGTCACCGCGTGGCCAAAGCCCGTGCCGCCCTCGGCGGTGATCAGGTGGTACCAACCGTCGCGTTTGTAGAGGTGCGGCGCCTCGGTCAGGCCTAGGGGCGTGCCCGGGAAGATCATCTCGCGCTCGCCGATCAGCCGGGCGGTGAAGGCGTCGTATTCCTGGGCCACGATGCCGGCGAAGCGGTTGCGGCCGGGCCGATGGTCCCACAGCATGTTGAGCAGCCACTTGCGGCCATCGTCGTCATGGAACAGCGACGGGTCGAAGCCGCTGCTGTTGAGGAACACCGGGTCCGACCACGGCCCCTCGATGCTGTCGGCGGTGACCAGGTAGTTGTGGAAGTCGCGCAAGCTGGCCCCGGAGGCCCCGCCCACCGTGGTGCGGCCATAGCGCTTGACGTCGGTATAGATCAGCCAGAACCGGCCGTCGGCGTGGGTCAGGCACGGGGCCCAGACGCCGCAGCTGTCGGGCGCGCCCAGCATGTTCAGCTGGCTGGCCCGGGTCAGGGGCCGGGTCAGCAGCCGCCAGTTCACCAGGTCCCGCGAATGGTGGATCTGGACGCCCGGGAACCACTCGAAGGTCGAGGTGGCGACGTAGTAGTCCTCGCCGACGCGGACGATCGACGGGTCGGGGTTGAAGCCCGGCAGGACGGGGTTGCGGATCAGGGTCATGACGGCGATCCAGCGGGCGCCGGGAAGGCGGCGGGCGCGGCGGGCCGGTCGCGGACCAGGCTCCACAGCAGCAGCGCGCCCAGCAGGTCGAGCACGCCCAGGGCCACGAAGAACGGACTGTAGCCGATGGTCGCCACCAGGCCGCCGATCAGCAGCGAGAAGATCAGCACCCCCAGATTGCCGAACAGCCCGGCCATGCCGGCCACGGTCGCCACCTCGCTGCGACGGAACAGGTCCGACGACATGGTGATCACCGTCACCGACAGGGTCTGGTGCGCGAAGCCGCCCAGGCACAGCAGGGCGATGGCGGCGTAGGGGCTCTGAACGCTACCGACGAACATCATGCCGGTCATCATCAGCGCCCCCAGGGTGAAGGCCCAGCGCCGGGCGTTGATCAGGCTGACGCCGCGCTTCTGCAGGAACAGCACCACCACCGGCCCGAACAGGCAGCCCAGGTCGGCGGCGACGAACGGCAGCCAGGCGAACAGCGCGATCTGGGCCAGGTCGAAGTGGCGCACGGTGGTCAGGTACAGCGGCACCCAGAAGGCCAGCGTCCCCCAGGTCGGGTCGGCCAGGAAGCGCGGCAGGGCGATGCCCCAGAAGTCGCGGCGGGCCAGCAGCTTGAGGATCGAGGGCTTCTCCCCCGCCCCCTCGAGGTGGGCCTCCTGGCCGGCGACGATGTGCTGGCGCTCGGCGTCGGACAGCGCCTTGTGCTTGTCGGGCGACTGGTAGCAGGCCAGCCACAGCGCCACCCAGGCCAGGCCCAGCCCGCCGGCGACCACGAAGGCGGCCCGCCAGTTGTAGGCGATGATGGCCCAGGCCACGAGCGGCGGCGCCAGCACCGAGCCCATGGACGCGCCGATGTTGTAGACCCCGCCCGCCAGGCCGCGCTCCCTGGCGGGAAACCAGGTCGACACCGCCTTCATGCCGGCCGGGTGAGCGCTGCCCTCGGCCAGGCCCAGCAGGCCGCGCAGCCCCATCAGGGCCGGCCAACTGTTGGCCAGGCCATGGGCCATGGTGATCAGCGACCACGCCGTGGCGAACAGCGCGAAACCGTACTTCAGGCCGATGGAATCCAGCACGTAGCCGCAGAGCGGCTGCAGCATGACCCCCAGCTGGAAGACCCCGGTGATCCAGGAATATTCCCTGGGACCGATGTGCAGGTCGGCCAGCACGGTCGGCGCGGCGACGCCCAGGGTGCTGCGGGTCAGGTAGTTCAGCACCGCGCCCAGCATCACCAGGCCGATCATCCACCAGCGCAGGTTGGCGATCTTGCGGCTCATGTCGGCAGCCTTGGTTCGCGGTCGGCCGCGCGGATCAGTTCCAGC
>NZ_AKKF01000091.1 GCF_000281955.1 Caulobacter sp. AP07
GGGCGAAGATCGAGCCGCAACTGGCCGCCCTCGCGGCTGAGGCTTTGGCTCTGGCCCGCGAGCCGCTGGTCGAGGAGGTCGAGCCGGCTCTGCTCGAGGCCCTGGACACGGCGAACGTCGCCTTTCGCCAAGCGTGCCGCTGGGCGGTCGAGGCCCTCGACCCGGCCGAGCTCGATCTGGCCCGAGCGCGGCGCCGCGACGATCTGCGGGTTTACTTCGCGCTCAACATCTTCAACCGCCGCCAGGCTTATCGCGACTGGCCCGCCAGCCTACAGGCGGACGTCAAGGCGTTGTTCGGCGGTTTCGGGGCGGCCAACGAGGCCGGACGCGAACTGCTGTTTTCCCTGGGCCAACCTGACATCATGCGAGCGGCGCTCGCGGCCGCCCATGCGCAGGGGTTGGGATGGCGGGACGAAGAAGGCGCCCTGTTCCTTGACGCCCGCCTGCTGGACCAGGCCCCCGCCGCTCTGCGCTGCCTGGCCGGCTGCGCGCGCCGCTATCATGGCGGCCTGGATGACGCCCATCTGATCAAGCTGCATCGCCAGGGCGACAAGGTCTCGGCCATGACCTTCGAGTCCTACGAGGCGCTGACGCCGGTGCTGTGCTCCCGCATCAAGGTCGATCTGGGCCGCCAGCGGATCCAGGAATTCGATCATCGCGGCCAGGACCAGAGACTGCTGGCGCGCTCGCGGGTCATGTCGGCCGATCTTCCCGACTGGGCCGCGCAGCGCGACTTCGATCAACGCCTGCTGGCCGCCTGGCCTGGAGCAGCGTCCCTCTACGCCGACGGCCAGGCCCTGGACGTGATCCTGGCCCGGGCGGGCCTCGACGAGGGCGGCTAGACGGCCTGGCCTTCCTGCAGCCAGCGCCGCAGGGCCAGGCCCGACAGGCGCAGAGGCACGAGCCTTCCTGCGGCCGGCCGCATCAGCACCACCGACCGGGTCTCCTGCGGCCCCCGGCTGACATGGACCGGCCGGTCCGGACCGTAGAGATAGAGGCGGTCAAAGGGCGTGCGGTCGATTATCAGCGCCGCCAGGGCGCGCGCGTCACAGCCGGGGACGTGCAGGTCGACTGCCTGGCCCAGGCGCGGGCAGACCGGGACGCCGCGCGCGGTCAGTTCGTGGCCGGCGTGCTGGTCGAGGTTGGGCGCGATGCGGCCACCGACGTCGCGGGTCAGGCTCGGGCCGGCGAAGCCATAGGTCAGCACCGGTTGGCCCAGGGCTTTGGCGACGGGGTCCAGCACGTCACGGGCCAGGGCGGCGATCGCGGCGTAGGTCGCCGCCTGCCGGGGCCGGTTGTCCGGCCGCAGCCGCGTCCAGGTCTCTCCGCATTCGATCAGGTCGCGGTAGCGGAAGCCCTCGCTGGCCCAGGCGTCGAGGTCTTTGTCCGGGCCCATCGCCCCTAGGCCGCCTCGTTGAGCGCCACGCGCCGGGCCAGGGCGCCAATCGAGCGGATCGACTTGTCCGAGGCCAGATAGCCCAGGCCCCGGTGCAGATGCAGGCGCAGCTGTTCGTGCAGAGTGTGTTCGTCGATGCTGTAGCCGTCGCGGCGGCACCGGGCCTTCAGCAGGGCCAGATAAAGTTCGTGCTGAGGCCCGCCGAAGACGCGCCAGGCAATCTCCAGGGCAGTCTCGCCCTTGACCGTGGGCGAGGGTTTGGTGCGTTCGGCCAGGGAGGCGCACAGCGCCCATCGGCACAGCACGTTCATCGTCTCGATGCCGGTGTGGCGCTTGAGGCGCGACAGCTGCTCGCGCCCGGTCTCGTCGATGCGGATGGTTTCGATGGCCATCAGGCGACCTCCTCGGCGCGAACGAAATCATAGCCCTCGCGCACCCGGCTCGAGCGTTGGGCCGGGTCGAACTCCACCGTCATGCTGTGGCTGATGAAGGGCTCCAGCCGCGCATAGTGGCGCGCGTCGATCTCCTCGTCGGTTGACAGCAGGATGACCTGGTGACCGGCGTGGGGGAAATAGCCGTCGACGAGCCGCTGCCTGTGTCCCGAATCCAGGCGGCCCAGGGGCGTGTCGATGACCGTGGGGGCGGTCTGGCCCGAGGCCTGGGCCAGGGCCCACAGCAGGGCGATGGCGAACAGTTGGCGTTCGCCGGCCGAAAGCTGCTCGAACGGCAGAGCGTCCCAGCCGCCGCCGCTCAGGCGGATGGCGAAGGTCACCGGGTCGATGGTCACTGCGGTGACCAGATCCTCCTTACGCAGCAGGCGCGACAGGGCCTCCAGAACCAGCGCCTCGATGCGATGGACATGATGGCCGATGACCTCGGCCTTGAAGCGCGCCAGGGTCTCGCGCACCCGGGCCGAATGCTCGAGCATCCGCTGTGCGTCCTCGGCCTGGAGAGTCGACTGCACCTGGCGCTCCATGGTGTCCTTGTAGGCCGCGCGGGCGGCCGCCAGGATCCGCTTGGCGTCCTCGACGGTCTTCTGTGCCAACTCCACCTGGGCCTCGGCCTGCTGCAGGGCGTTGGTCTCCGCCTCGACGGCCGCCACCAGCGGGGCGATCGTCTCGGGCGCCGGAATGGCCGCGGCGCGACGGTCGACATCGTCCTTGCGCGCGGTCAGGCTGTCGAGGTCGACGATCAGGGCCTGGCAGACCTCGTGGGCCGCCGGCAAGCCCTGGTCGATCACCGTCTCCAACTGAGCGCGCGCAGGACGAGGCATGTCGAGATAGCGATGGGTCGTGGCCTGCGCGGCGATCTTCTTGCGATCGTCGTCGAGATAGGCGCCGATCTCGTGCAGCATGACCCCGTTGGCCCGGGCGGCCTTCAGCTTCTGCATGACCTGGCGGTCGCGCTTGGCCAGGTGGTCCAGCACCGCCTTGGCGGTGTCGGCCTGGCTTTCCCGCTCGGCCTGGGCGGCGACCTCGCCCAGCAGGTCCTCGACCAGCATCAGCGGGGCCAGCTCGCCGGCCCAGGCGCGCAGGCTGCGATTGACCGCGCCCAGGGCGCCGGTCAGCTCGACGTCCTCGGCCAGAATTTCCTGACGCGCCTGGAAAAGGTCGCCGCCCTGGGTCTTGAAGTTGGTGCGCGCCCGCTCGAGCAGCAGTATTTGCCGGTCGCGATGGCGCTTGGCGCTGGCCAGGGCGGTCTGTTCAATGTCGAGCCTGGCCTGGGCGGCCTCGGCGGCGTCGGCCACCGCCTTCAGGGCCTGCTGTTCGCTGATGCTGGCGTGGGTGGCGGCCTTGCGGCGTTCGAAGACGTCCAGGTCGGTCTGCAGCCGCTCGACGATGTCCAGCCCGAGCAGGGCGCTGACCGCGGTGCCGACGATCTCGCCCGACCCACCCAGATCGGCGAACTGCTCGATCTTCTCGCCGTCGAAGAAGAACAGGGGCGCGATGCGCGGAGGCAGCATTTCCTCGACATATTCGGCCCACTGCGCGGTCAGGACGCGGTCATGGGCGCCATCGACGAAGACCTCGAAGCTTTCGCGGACGCCGGCGTTCTGAACCGACCATGTTCGGCGGATGCGAAAGGCCTGCTCGCGTCCGTCCAGCACGCGGCGAAACTTGACTTCGATCGCCGCGCCGTCCTTGGGCGAGGCGGCGCGGTTGATCGTCCGGCGCAGATATTCGTCATAGGCCACCCCGCCGCGGAAGCCCTGGCTCAACCGGCCGAAGAAGGCCAGCTGCAGGCCCTCCAGGAAGGTGGTCTTGCCCCCGCCGTTGCGCGCGCCGATCAGTATGATCGGCTTGCCGGGGCCTTGGGGCGTCAGGCGGAAGGTCTGCTCGCCGCGATAGACGCCGAAATCGTGCAGGGTCAGCTGGTCGAGAATCACGAGGCTTGCCCTTCCCGGCCCGCGCCGCCTTCGCTCGTCCCGCGGTCGCTGAGTGCCTCATTCGTGGCTTTGGCCGCGTCGTTGAAGTCCATCCCCGCGTCCTTGATGTCCTCCAGCAGCTTGCCTAGGGTGCGCCGGCGCAGCGCCCGCTGGGTGGCGTCCTCGACGTCCTCGTAGAAGCCGCGACGGAAGGCGTCCTCCAGGCGGTCGAACAGCTTGGCGCGCCGCGAGGTCGTGCGGTAGCTGCGCTCGACCTCAAGCAGTTCGCGCACCAGCTCGAAATGTACCTGGTCGTCGCCGGCCGCCGTCTTGAGCAGACCCATCTCGGCCTTGCCGAACGGCTGGGCGTCGTTGAGCGAAGGGCCGTGGAACGGCCGGCCGGTGACCTCCAGGTGGATCGTCGGCAGGCTGTCTTCCAGCTCGAACTTGTCCACCACCCACAGCCGACGGATCTCGGCCAGTTCATCGTGGGTGACTAGCTCGATCCCGCGCACGCTCGCCGGGGCCTTGGGATGGTTGCGCACCACCTCCTGGGCCGCCAAAAGCTGGCGCAGCCAGTCCTCGCGAACGGCCTGCAGATAGGGTCCGGGGATGTGCGCGGCCTTTTCGCGGATCAGTTGGACCCCGCCGCTCATGCGGCGGAAGTCGCGCTTGTCATGGTCGGGCTGATCCAGGGCGTCGCGCAGGGCCAGCAGCGGGGCCATCCACTCCTTGTCCTCGTCGTTGCGGATCATCGCCGACATCGACTTGTCCTTCTCCACTAGGGTGCAGACCCAGCACCCGAACCGGCTGTCGCCGCAGCTGGGGGTGGAGGTGTCCAGCACGATCGGGCATTCGGCGTCGGCCGAGGCGCCCTGGTAGAGGTTGAGCAGGTCGTGGTTGTCGTGCCCCCAGGGGTTTTCGGCCTGCAGCAGGAACATCCAGACGTCGTCGTTCGACCAGTCGCCGATCGGGCTGTAGATGAAGGCGTTGGGCAGGGAGCCGTGGGCGCTGAGGTGTTGCCGCCGAGCGCCCTCGCCATTGGCGTTCATCCGCGCGGCCCGACCCGAGCTCTCGGCCTTGCGCACGCCCAGGACCACGATCGCCTCGCCGTTCTGCTTGACGACGTTGGAGATGAAGGCGTCGGCGGGGCGGATCTTCATCCGTTCGGTGCACCAGCGAAACTTCGGGCGCGGGGCCGGATAGCCCCGGCCGATCAGATTGACCCAGAAGGTGTTCTGCACGTCGGGGGTCAGCTTGTGCGGATAGATCGGCAGGCCCGCGGCGCGCGCGGCCTCGCCCATCACCTTGTGGGACTGATCTACCCAGGCGGCGACCACGGGGTTCTCCACCAGGGTGTCGGTCGAGATCACGTGCACGTCCTTGCGCGCCGTTCCTTCGGGCAATTGCGACAGGGCCATCCAGACCAGCTGGAGCACGGCGGTGGAGTCCTTGCCGCCGCTATAGCCGACCACCCAGGGGATCTCGTCGGAGAGGTAGAGGGCCTGGATGGTGGCGACCATATCCTTGAGCGCGGCGGCGAGGCCGCGTTCGAAGGCGGTTTTACGGGCGGGGCGGTCAGGCGGCGTCATGGAGGTTCCGATGCAAGCTGTCCTCGACCCGGCGGTCCTCGGCCGAAAGCGCCAGGCCCAGCTGCTGCTTGATGTAGTTGGCGGTCAGGGTGACGTTCTGGGTGGCCTTGGACAGCTTGCCGCGGACGACCGCCCGGCCGGCCCAGACCGGGTTGCTGCGCGACCAGTCGATCTCGGCCAGGACCGTGAGGCGCTCGCGCCAGCCATCGGGGTCTTCGCGCAGCAGGGTCGCCCCGACCTTGCCGAAGGCGTGCAGCACCACGCCATGGGAGTGGATGAGATCCTGGCGGACCTCGCTGGAGGCGATGCGGCCGCGGCGCACCTGCTCCCATTCCGGAAGATGGCTGGCCACGGTCTCCCAGAAGGCGCGCGCGACCGTCAGGGCCGCGTCCATGTCTTCCGGTTCGCACTCGCTCAGCAGGGCGTTTGTGGCGTGATAGATGGCGCTGAAGGTGAACAGTCGGCGCGAGCGCAGGGAGAGGTTATTGCGCTCGGTCTCGACGAGATCGCGAAAGGGCAGCGCCTCGGCCACCAGTCTGCGGGTCAGCTCGGCCGCGTCGTCGCGATGATCGTAGAGGATCGAGATCGAGGTGGAGGGGCGGATCGCGTAGCGGTTCAGGTCAGCGAACATCTGCTGCGATCGCGCTAGGCCGATGTCGCTGAAGAACACCACGGCGATCGTCTCATGGCCCATCTCCGGGCGCTGGCGCAGGGCCATCTCGATCGCGGCGCGCCGGTGCTGGCCGTCATTGATGATGAAGGTGCCGGTCATCGGAATGCGCAGGGTTCCCAGGTTCTGCTCCTGGCCGCCCTCCGGTTCGAACACCAGGTCGGCGTCCACCGAGGCGGTGATCGCCGAGAACACATAGCTGTCGCGGTGATCGGTCATGTAGCGGGCCATTTCCGGCACCCGCGCCTTGTTCAGCGTCCGCTGGGCGCGAAGCTCGGCGGTCAGCTCCTCCTCGTCGAAAAGGAAGATCCGCGGGATGAGCCGCAGGGGGCACATCGAGACATAATATTCCCGGCCGGCCTGGATGCCGCGAATGGCCGGGAACACATAGTGGAAGGTGTCGGCCATTGAACTCGTCCGTCACGGTTTAACGCGGCGGTTCCTGCAAAAACACAAACTGTTTGTCAAACAAGATCGCAAACAGATAACGTACTCTTGCCACCTCCGGTCGGATTCGTCCATGCCCGTCTACCTCGACAATAACGCCACCACGCCCCTCGAGCCCAGCGTCAGGGCCGCGATGCTGCACTATTTCGACATCGAGTACGGCAACGCCGGCAGCCGCACCCACGCCTTCGGCAGCGAGGCCAAGAAGGCCGTCGAGCGAGCCCGCGACCAGGTCGCCGCCGTCGTCGCGGCCGACCCCGCTGAGGTCATCTTCACCTCCGGAGCCACCGAGGCCAACAACCTGGCCCTACTTGGACTGGAACCCTTCGCCCGCGCTCAAGGGCGCGGTCACTTCATCACCACGGCGATCGAGCACAAGGCGGTCTTGGAGCCGCTCGAGGCGCTGGCGGCCCGGGGGCTGGATGTCACATTCCTGCCCGTCGACGCCAGCGGACGTGTGTCCGTCGCCGACCTGGCCGCCGCGCTGCGTCCCGACACCGTGGCCGTCTCGGTCATGCAGGCCAACAACGAGACCGGCGTCCTGCAGCCGATCGCCGAGATCGCCGACCGGCTCGCCGGCCACCCGGCCTATCTGCATGTCGACGCCGCCCAGGCGTTCGGCAAATCGCTGGACGATCTGCGGCTCAAGCGGGTGGATATGATATCCGCCAGCGCGCACAAGCTTTACGGCCCCAAGGGAGTCGGCGCCCTGATCGCCCGTCGTCGCGGGTATGACCGCCCGCCGCTGTCGCCCCTGATGTTCGGCGGCGGTCAGGAACGGGGATTGCGTCCCGGGACCCTGCCGGTGCCGCTGATCGCCGGATTCGGCGCGGCGGCCGAGGCGGCCATGCAGCAACAGCGCGCGCGTCAAGCCGCGAATCTGGCGGTCCGTGAACGCGCGCTGGCCGCCTTTGCGCCCTTGCGTCCGACCTTGATTGGGGACCAAACCTGCTGTCTGCCGCATGTGTTGGCCCTGGCCTTCGCCGGCGTCGACTCCGAGGGCTTGATGTTGGCCATGCGCGAAAGCGCGGCCTTGTCCAATGGATCAGCCTGCACCTCGGCCAGCTACCAGCCCAGCCACGTGCTGGTGGCCATGGGCCTGGCCAAGCCCACCGTCCGCGGCGCGGTCAGATTGTCCTGGAGCCACCTGTCGGGCGAGCCTGATTGGGACGCCATGGCGCACGCAGTCGGCACGCTGCGTTTTTCGGAATCTTTCGCTTAGAGGTGGCTTGCGGCCTGACAAGAGCCTCTAGCTCTCAACTGGAATCCTCCGCTCCCGAGCTATGGGGAAGTCGAAGATCCGACGAGCGTCGGAAACGGGCGCTTGCGGCGCGCCACGCCGGCTCGGAGAGCCGTTCCAACGACGAGCCCTGACGCGGGGCGGTAGCTCGGTAGCGCTTGGGTTCGATTGTCTTCAGTATGCGCCCGACCGGGCCCCGGGGGACGATGAATTGCAGATGTTGTGGGCGCAGATTCTCCAGGACGTGGCGAGATCCCCGGTCTTGGCCGCGTGGTTCACCGCCGGGGGCGCGATCATCGCCGCCACGGTCAGCGCGTTGGTCTCGTATCTGGTCGCCTATCGCTCGGTCTATATCAACGCGGTCACCGCCGAGCGCTCCAAGTGGATCGAAGCCCTGCGCTCGACCATCTCAAAATATTCCGGCGCGGCGGGGAGGGTCAGCGCGCGGCGCGCCCTAGGGGCCTATGCCAAGGACCAGGATTGGGCGAGCGACACCGAACACTTGCAGACCTTGTTGTCGGACCTGACCCTGCGGCTCAATCCCAACGAGGCCGAAGCCCAGAACCTGCTCCGGTCGGCCATGAAACTGGATCAGGCCGCACGCCTTCACAGCCCTGCGGCGGTGATCCTGGCCAATGAGATCATGATCCGTCACGCCCAATGGGCCGCCAAGGTGGAATGGGATCGGGTCAAGGAGGAGGCGTCGGGCGTGATGCGGGCGCCGACCTTCGCCTGGCGCAAGTGGCGTCGCGGCCGGGCCTACGCCAAGTTCTTGAAGGGGGCCGGTTCGCTGGATCGCCTCGACGCCATCGGGTCGGGGGTAAGCGATGCGGACCTGACGCTCCTGCGGAGCGAGATGGACACCTGATGGCGGCGCGTCGGGACGGTCAGGCGTCGATCTTCGCCTACCAGATGGAGCGGTTCGAGGCCGAGGTGGTTGTCCCGGTTCTGGCGAAGCTCGTGCCGATCCCCAACGCCCTGCGCGGGGGCCCCCGCAAGACCAGGGTTCAGACCGCCAGGGACAATGGTCACAACGCGCTTTGCTACACCGCCAGGCTGTCGTTCGCCCTGACCGTGGGGCGAGCTTCGAACGCAATCTGCGTTTCTGGCTTGGCCGGGCCGCGCCCGATCAGCGCGAAGTGATCCATCGGGCCGCGCGTCCGGCGCTGTTGCGCTGGCTGCGTGATCTGAAGGGACTGGATCTCAAGCAGGCTGGTCTCGAAAACGACCTGTCAGAGCTTTGGGAAATCACCGCCATGGCCCGCCATGGCGATGGCCCGGCCGCCGATCGGGTCGCCGTCAAGAACCCGGACCTGTGGGCGCACAACGATCCGTACCTGCAGGCCCTCTACGACGCCGACGGGCTGCGGGTTCACTCGGCGCGTGTCTCCGATCAAGATTTGGCGCGATACTTCAAGGCGGTGATCGGGCTCTGGCGTCTGGCCGAACGGGCTCGACCACCCAGACCCGCCGGGTAATGATGCTCCCTGACGCGGTGTCAGGGTCTGAAGGCCTCTCCAACCTCGCCATAGATCGTGGCCGTGATGGCCATGGCGAGAATCGCGCAGACCACCATGCCGACCAGCGTGGCGTCGTCCAACTGGGTGGCCCGGGCCATCATGGCGCGGAGGTCCTGGCAGCCGCTGAAGTGTTTGCGGATCGCGGCGATCAGATGCCTCAGTTCGAGGAGCGCGCCGACAAGGACCACGGCCCTGCCCACTCCCATGACCATATCAACAGACACCACCGTCTCCCGTTGGGCGGCCTGTCGGTCGAGGGAATGGGTCGGAACACGACGACGCATTCGATCGACGCAGCAGGTCCGCTGCGATCCATCCAATGCCGTCGTCTCGGGCGCTGAGCCGATCGGAGATTCGTTACCGTCGACCCTTTGGAGTCGATCGTTGCTGGTTACCAATTACGCCCACTCGGACTGGCGCAGAGCGCAAAGCCGGAGTGCCCTTATACGCCTGATAGCGGGGGGCAGGGTCATCGTGCATGAAGACGTTTCGCAGATCAAGGGTGACCAGGGCCATCTCAGGCCCGCTCGGAGAACCGCTCGAACGCGGTGATCCGGCGAGGGGCCAGGTGGACCTCGCCGCCGTAGATCTCGGTGCGGAGATAGGCCAGTTCCGCCTCGCGGTCGGCCTCGGCGACGTCGATGTACCAGGCCTTGGGCGCGAGGGCCTCGTCGCCGTTCCAGCGGTAGCCGCGGTCCTTGAGCTTGTCCTTGAAGTCGAACGGCGCCCGTTCGGCGCAGATGCGCCAGGTCGGCGAGCGGGCCGCCTCCAGCATGTGCCACATGGCCGTGCGGCCGCTGGACAGCGGCCGGGCCAGGATCTCCAGGCCGGCCAGGCAGTCGTTCTCGGCCCGGTGGCCGTCGAAGAAGAACCCGCACTGGCTGGCCAGATAGGCGAGCTTTGTCCCCTCGAACCCCTCCCCGGCCCAGTCGACCTGGGTCATCGAGCAGGCCCAGCCCTTGTGCTTGAAGGCCTCGCAGAACCGCTCGACGAACCGGCGGTCGAAGCTGGCGTTGTGGGCGGTGACGATCACCGCCGGTTCGATGAAGGCGGCGACCTGGGCCGGGTCGATCGACTTGCCGGTCACCATGTCGTTGGTGATGCCGGTGATCTTGGTGATCTCCTCGGGGATCGGGATCGAGGGCTCGCGCAGTTCGACGAAGGGCGCGCCGACGCCGCACAGGCGGCCTTCGGCGTCGTACTGGTAGGGAACCATGGCCAGTTCGATGATCTCGTCGCGGGCGGCGTTCTTGCCCGTGGTCTCCACGTCGAGATAGACGCCCTGCCGCAGGGTCGTGGGATCGCCCACCGGGGCCAGGGTGCAGCCTTCGAACCGGCGCAGCAGGCGGTAGCGGCCACTGGCCTCGAGCTGGCGGGCTAGGACCTCCAGGGCTTCGGGGTCTGGAAGGGGCGGTTCGGGGTCGGTCATGCGGCGTCCGGGAATCGTCTAGCCCATCCTGCCACATCGTTGCGGTCTGGGGACGCGGGTTGGGCGTCCCGCCTGCGGCGGCCAGGCTCTAGGCGACGCCGTCGCCCCAAGCCCCCTCCCCTGCCGGGCGCGGGGTCTCGGCCCATGCGGGTGACGATCCCTGACGCGTCAGGGGGTCCGGCCGGCCCCGCCGGCCAGTTGGGCGAGACGGTCGTCACAGACCATGCGCGCCAAGTCGACTAGGCCCTCGACCGATCGCCTCATATCTTCCAGTTCCGCCGTGGTGATCTGGTAGGAGGCCTGATTGTAACGGGCGTCGACATAGGCGCGCTTGAGCTTTTCGAACGGTTTGCGGGCGCTGCGCGGTTCGCGTGGCCAGGCCGGGATGAGGCGAGCGTCTTTGCCCTCGGCTTGGCCGCGCAGGAATTTGATGTTGTGCGAGCGGGGCGCGTAGAAGCCCGTGACGAGCAGGATGGCGACATAGGCGGCTTCTACGACCTGATGGAGGTCGAAGGCGGCCTTTTGAGGCCAGTCCTTCCTTTGACCTTTGGCGATGGCGTCGCCGCTGCGCTCGAGCGAAGTCTCCATCGCGTCAAACTGCTCTCGATAGTAGTGCTGAGCGAGGTCGAACGCCTCTGCTGGGAACAAAGGCTTGAGCGGATGGAAGGCATGGCCGGGGACCTCGTACAGGGCCACGCCCTGGTCCGCGACCTCGCGGAAGAAGTACTGACCCGCGTTCAAGGCGCGGTTCACCTCACCCAGATCGTGGACGATCAGATTGACGATGCGGCCGATGGCCGGGTCGTGCAGGATCTTCTGCTCGGTCTCCCACCAGTAGTCGGCGATGTCGGTCAGTTTCTCGTCGCTGACCACGACCAGGATGTCGAAGTCGGACAGGTAGCCGTTGTGCGGCTCGTCGACGAAGTCGCCGCGCGCATAGCTGCCGAACAGGATGATCTTGTAGACCTTGGCGCCGCGCCGCCACGGCTGGGTGCCGCCGGCGGTCGCCGTCTGGAACCCCCGCAGCAGCAGGCCGGTGATCCGGTGCAATTCGTCTTGCTGGACGGCGGGGAGGTGATCGAGATTCGACTTCATCGCGGTGAGTCTCGCCGAGGCGGCGGCGGGGAACAAGCGCTTTGCGCGCCGGGCCCTCGGGGGGTACGTCGTCGGCCGCGTCCGCGCCGGGCGTTGAGAAGGTGCTCGATAGCGACACCCGCCAACGTCTTTAGCCGAAGCCTGGACATGCACGTTGGCCACCCGGGCGGACAGGTCCGATCCCATGGGGGGAGAGTCGGATCGAAGCGATCACGCGACCGACGACGTGGGAGGTTTCTAAGTCGCATTCGCAGCTGTGCCAATACCGGAGAAACTCAGTATTGGCCGGGCTTGGTCGGCGAGGGGTGTCCGGGCGCCGGGGTTGGAAAGGGCAAAGGGAGGGATCCGTCCGCGCGCCGATCGGGCGCGTGCAGACGAGAGTTTCCCCATGTCTTCTTCATCCTGGAGCGCCGAGCGGATCACCGCCCTGCGCCGGCTTTGGCTGGAGGGCGCCAGCGCGGCCGAGATCGCCAAGACCCTGGGCGGGATCACCCGCAACGCCGTCATCGGCAAGGTCCACCGGCTGGGTCTGGCCGGTCGGATGGCGCCTTCGGCGCCGCGTCGAGCGCGTGTCTCTCCTGGCAACGCCCGTCCCGTCCGGCGGGTCGCGTCGCCCAAGCCCCCTCCCCCGCCGGCAACGCCGGCCGTGCGCGCCAGGCCCCGGGCGACGCCCGCCGTCGAGGCGGTCGCCCGGGTGTTCGACGCCTGCGGGCTGACGGCGCGAACCTGCCGCTGGCCGCTCGGCGATCCTCGCCAGGCGGGGTTCGGCTACTGCGGCGGCGAGGTCAGCGGCAAGGGTCCCTATTGCGCGGGCCACCACCAGATCGCCTGCCCGCCCCGGCTTCAGGTCGGACGAGACCGCGAACGGAGCGATGGGACGGCGCGGTGGGTCGGCGCCGGAGGGCCGTGATCGGGTCCTGACGGCGTGAAGGCCGGCCCTTTGGCTCCAGCGACCTCGCCACCGTCCGTCGCCGGCCACAAGGGGCGCTGCGCTCAAAGCCCTTGTGGCCCTCGCCGGGCCGGCGGCGCGGGGCGGTCGGGAGCCGACGGGCTCTTCCTCCAACCCCGCTTAAGGGACAGATCCCATGACCTCCAACGCCCCCTCCCCGCTCACCGGTCCCCTCACCGCCTTCGAGGCCCAGGCCTTGACCCTCGACGATCCGCGCCCGCATCCGCCGGAGGACGCCCTGACCCAATTGGGTCAATGCACGATGACCGAACTCCTCGACGTGCTGGCCGACACCGCCCTGGAGGACTTCCAGACCACCCTGGCCGAGGCCCTGATCGGCGCCTTTCATTCGGCCGCCCAGCGTATCGAGCGCGAGGCCGACCGGGCGCGCGACGACCTTGGTCGCCAGGTTCGCGACTTCGACGGCTCGGAGATCGGCGACACCGACCTGCAGGAGGCCACGCGGCGCACCCGCGCCGCCGACGTCGCGGTCCAGGCCGTGGAGATGATCCGCGACGCCGCGGCCCAGGCCTACGGCCTGGCCACCGGCGAGGTCTGGCAGCCCTGGCGCGGCGGCGTGAAGGCCTCGCGCGCGACCGCCGCCCAGATCGAGGCGCGCGAAGCCATCCGCGCCCTCAAGGCCCGTCGCCACAACGTCTTGCCGCCGGGCGCCGTGGTGGTGGGGTTCCGCGCCGCGCCCCAGGCCGACACCGCCCTGGACGCGGGCCGCATCTTCGACGCCCTCAACTGGGCCCGCCAGACCTGGCCGGACATGGCCCTGGCGGTGACCGGCGCCCGCGGCGGCGAGAAGCTCGCCCAGAAATGGGCCAGGTCGCATGGCGTGGCCACCGTCCTGGCCAGGGCCGATTTCGATCGCAACGGAAGGGCCGCGCCGTTCCGCGCCAATGATGAATTGCTCGAGCTGGAGCCCGTCTGCGTCCTGATCCTGGCCAACTCCCTGGATCCGGCCCGAGGCGGCGACCTGAAGCCGTTCGGCCCGGCTCTCAACCTGGCCCAGAAGGCGGCCGAACGGGGCGTGCGCTGCGTGGCCGTCCGCCTTCGCGAATGAAGGAGGGGCGAGGCGCGGCGGCGTCAGCCGCCGCGTCTG
>NZ_AKKF01000092.1 GCF_000281955.1 Caulobacter sp. AP07
GCGCCGGCAGGCGCGCCGCCGCCTCGGACAGGGTGCGCGGGATCAACACCACCAGCACCATCCAGATCGACACCAGCAGGATCAGGGCGTCGCGCGAACGCCGCGCCAGGGCGGAGACCAGGACCGCCATCACCGCCCAGATCGCCAGGTACAGCCCGTAGATGACCAGCAGCAGCACCGCCGGCCCCGGCGGCGCCCAGCCCAGCAGCGCGGCGATCAGCAGGGCCAGCGCCGCCGGCGCCAGGATCAGGCCGGCCGCCCCGCCATAGGCCAGGAGCTTGCCGGCCACCATGTCGCCCGCCCCCAGCCCCTGGGCGGCCAGCAGGCGCAGCGTGCCGCGCTCCCGCTCGCTGGCCACCGCGCCATAGGCCAGGAAGATCACCAGCAGCGGCGCCAGCGTCTGGAGCACGAAGGCCGGGGTCAGCTCGCCGAAGCGCAACAGCAGCGAGGATTGCCGCGCCTCGCTGAAATTGGCGCTGTTCTGGCGGTGCCCCTCGAGAAAGACCGTTTGGCCGGTGAAGCTGTCCACCCCACGGTCAAAGAAGGCCAGGGTCGAGAGCGGCCGGAACACGAATTGGCCGTAGTGGACCATGCGATGCGGGTGCCGGTCGGGCTGGGCGTCGAACTGGCGGTCGGAACTGGCCTGATGACGTTCGCGCGTCGCCTCGATGGCGTTGCGCTGCTCCACGCCCAGAAGCGCGGAACCGGCCAGCAGCACCGCCAGGATCAAGCCGGCGACCACCGCGACCCGATTGCGCGCCAGGGCCCGCCATTCCTCGCGCGCGACCCGGCCGACCAGGCTTGGCGGCCCGCTCACGCCGCGGCTCCCACCTGGAGATAGCGCTGGTGAAGGGCCCGGACGTCGAAACGCTCCGGCCCCTCGGCGACGAGTTCGGCCTCGATGCGGCCCTCGGCCAGGAAGCCGATGCGGTCGGCGACCTCGGCCGCGCCCAGCAGGTCGTGGGTCACCATCAAGGTCGCCACGCCGCGAATCCGGGCGGTCTCCAGCAGGCGATGGAAGTCGGCCGTGGCGCGAGGGTCCAGGCCCGAGGTCGGCTCGTCCAGCAGCAGCACCGGCACGCGGCGGGCGATGGCCAGGGCGATGGCCACCTTCTGGCGCATGCCCTTGGAATAGCCGCCTAGCCGCCGATCCCAGGCCTCGCGAACCAGGCCCACGGCGTCGAGCGCCTCCTCGATCAGGGCGGCGGTCGTGTCGGCCCGCGCCAGGGTCAGCAGGTAGTCGATGTTCTCGCGCGCGGTCAGGTGCTCGTAGAGCGCGACATTCTCTGGCACGTAGGCGATGCGCGCCCGCGCCGCCGCCGGATCCGACCCGACCTCGACGCCACAGACCCGCGCGGCGCCGGCCGTGGGTCGCGCCAGCCCCAGGAACAGGTTCAGGGTCGTCGACTTGCCCGCGCCGTTGCCGCCCAGCAGGGCGTAGATCTCCCCCGCCCTCACGGAAAAGGTCAGGCCGCGAAGAACCTGCTGGGTCCCGTAGCGCTGCTCGAGACCCTCGGCGTCGAGCGCCGTGGCGGATGTGGTGGTCAAGATGCCGATCCCCTCGCATGCCGGCGTGAAGGCGGTTGCGAACCCACGCCGATCTCAATTAGTACGTTATAACGTAACATATATGTTGCGAGTCAATCGCGGATCGGTCCGCGTATCGGGTTTCGGGGGACGGCATGAGCTTCATGGATTTTCGCATCGCCTTGATGGCGGGTTGCGCGGCGGTCGGCCTTTCGACCAACGCGGCGGCCGAGGTTGACGTCGAGGTCGCCGACACGGTCGTGGCGGACGTCACCGTCACCGCCCGACGGGCCAACGCCAGCATCAACGGCCTGGACGTCTCGCCCCTCAAACTGCCGCAGAGCGTGCGGGTCCTGGACCGTCGGCTGATCGACCAGATGGGCGTGGCCAACCTGTCGGACCTGTTCGACCTGGCCGGCGGCATGGCGCGGCAGAACAGCTTCGGCGGCGCCTGGGACGCCTATGCGATCCGGGGTTTCTCGGGCGACATCAACCAGGGGCCCGACCTTCTGGTCAATCGCTTCACCGCCAATCGCGGTTTCAACCCGCGTCGCGACACGGCCACGGTCGAGGTCTTCCAGGTGCTCAAGGGACCGGCCTCGGCCCTGTCCGGGAAGGGCGAACCGGGCGGCTCGATCAACATCGTCACCAAGGCCCCGCAACGCCAGGCCCACGCCTCGGCCGAACTCGGCTACGGCGACTTCGACACCCGGCGGGTGGTCGGCGACCTGGGCGGGCCGGTGAGCGGGACGGTGTCGGCGCGGCTGGTGGGCGCCTATCAGACCACGGACGGTTTTCGCGACCATGTCGGCAGCGACCGCCTGGTGCTGGCCCCGTCCCTGGCCTGGACGCCGACCGACAAGGCCCGCCTGCTCTATCAGTTCGAGGCGATGGACGTTCATTTCGTCCACGACCGGGGCCTGGTCGCGGTGAACGGCGACGGCAGGGCCTTGCCCCGCGACCGCTTCCTGGGCGAACCCAATGACGGGAAGATTCATCAGCAGAGCCTGCAGCATCAGGCCTCGGCCGCCTTCGACCTCGCCGACGGCGTGTCGCAGGAGGGCGGCGTCCAGTATCGCGACGGCTTCTTCAAGGGCCAGTCGACCCACAATGCCAGCCTGGTCGGAACCCAGCTTCGCCGCCAGTTGCGCGTCCACGACTATGACTGGCAGGACCTGTCCGGACGAATGGAGTTGAGCGTCAAGCGCCAGCTGATGGGCTTCGAGCACCAGTTGCGGGTCGGCGGCGACGCCTTCACCTATGACCAGCGGCGGATCTTCCTGCGCTACAGCCCGACAGCCGCCGCCCCCTACGCCATCGACGTCTTCAGTCCGGTTTACGGCCAGCCCAAGCCGGCGGCCACGCTGAACCAGGACCTGCTGGAAGAGCTGCGCGGCCAGAGCGTCTATGCACAGGACCTCGTCACCGTCGGTCGCTTCACAGCCCTGCTCGGACTGCGCCACGACTGGATCCAGCAGACCACCACCAACTATCGCAACAACACCGTCAACGCGCAGAGCCCCGCGCGGACCTCGCCCCGCGCCGCCCTGACCTGGGCGGCGTCCGATCAGCTGTCGGCCTATATCAGCTGGGGCCAGTCGTTCCGCTACAACCAGGGCGCCGACGCGGCGGGCCTGGCCTTCGCGCCGGAGGAAGGCGAGGCCCTGGAAGGCGGCGTCAAGTACGCCCTGCGCGACGGCGCCCTGACCGGGACCCTGTCGGCCTTCCGGATCGACAAGCGCAACATCCTGGTCAACGACGCGGCCAACAGCGGCTTCTTCATCGCCGTCGGCGAGGCCCGCAGCCAGGGGGTGGAGTTCGACGCCAATCTGAGGATCGGCGACCAGCTGACCCTGACAGGGGTCTATGCCTTCACCGACACGGAGATCACCAAGGACACCCGGCCGGGCCTGGTCGGCAGCGCCTTGAGCAACATCCCGCGCCACTCGGCGGCGATCCACGCGCACTGGCGTTCGGCCCGCGAAGGCCCCGGCGCCGTCGGCGTGGGTGGCGGGCTGGTCTATGTCGGCGAGCGGCGGGGCGACGACATCAACTCCGGCTTCACCCTGCCCGGCTACGTCACCGCGCGATTGAACCTCAGCTATCGCGTAACGCCGAAACTGTCCCTGCACCTGGACGCCGAGAACCTGCTGGACGCCTACTATCTCGAGAGCTCGTACAGCAACGTGTGGATCACGCCCGGCGCGCCCAGGACGATCACCGGGCGTGTGAAGCTGGCCTTCTGAGCCGGACGCCGGCTGGCGGTCCCGTCGCTTGGGATCAACCGCCGGCGGGGACGCCCCAGACCACCGTTTCGCCGGGCTGCAGTCCTGACAGAACCTCCACCGCCGCGGGACCGACCCGGCCGATCCCGACCGGCCTGCGCTGCGGCCCGCGCCCAGCCTTGGATCGCACCATCACATAGGCCTGCGGCGCGGCGCCCTGGACAGCCTGAGGCGGCACGGTCACCACAGCCGGATTCTGGTAGGTCGCTATGGCGATGTTGGCGGTCATGCCGATGCGGACATCGCGCGCGGCCGCGTCGGACAGGCGATCGAGACGCACCCGCGCCTCGAACGTCGCCTTTCCCCCCGCCGAGGTCGCCTCCGCTTCGCCCCCCACGCTGAGCACGGTCCCCATCAGGGGGCTTCCCCCGAAACCGGGGCCCGTCACCACCGCCCTCTGCCCGGTCTTGACCGCGGCCAGGTCCGCTTCGTCCAGTTTGAAGACCACGTCCAGGCCGGCGGTGCTGGCGATGACGCCCAACAGCTGGCCCTTGCTGACCCGGCTGCCGCTGTGCACGCCCTGGGCGCCCCCTTCGGTCCCGTCGTCGGGACGCACGACGACCCCGGCCTGGGGCGCCAGAATGACGGGACCGGAGGACGCTCCCCCGACGCCCGCGTACTGCGAACGCGCCACCCCCCTCTGCAACAGGGCGATCCGCCGCTCGCCGCCCTGCCCTCGCCGCGCGGTGTCGGCCAGATCCTCGCGCGCCGCCGTGGCGGCCGCCTG
>NZ_AKKF01000093.1 GCF_000281955.1 Caulobacter sp. AP07
CCGGCCAGGCCTGGATCCCGGAGCTGGGCCTGTACCATTACAAGGCCCGGGCCTATTCTCCGACCCTGGGACGGTTTCTCCAAACCGACCCCACAGGCTACGATGATGGGCTCAATTGGTACTCATACGTCGATAACGATCCGCTGAATCGGAGCGATCCGACGGGGACGATGGGGGCAGATGGATCGACCGATCCAAATTGCTACGTCGATTGCAATCCGTGCGTGAAGGAGAAGACGTGCGGGCCTGGTTCACCCCAGGGAAGAGGGGGTGAGCAAAGCGCTTGGGGGGGGGGCTACTGGCAGGGAGTCGGCGAGAGAAATTCTGCCCAAGGAGTACAGGATGAAGTTGAAGGCAGAACGCAGACGGCTGACGGCCTGACCTTGCTTTCAATGGCTACTGTAGAGGTCAGTTGGCCCTTGCAGATCGCGGGAGGCGTGAGTACAGCCACAGCGCCGGTCGTTACAAATAATCGGATTGCAGGTAATGCTGCCCGAGACGCTCTTGCTGTTGGATTGAGAGCCGAGGGGCGGGCGGCGGCTACGGAGGTCTATAAGTGGACGCCGTTCGGCAAGCGTTTCATCGATATTGAAGTTAGCCTTGGCGGGAAGGTTCTTGGTGGTATCGAGGTGAAGCTTGGAGGATCTCGTTATATACCTGCCCAACGGGCCAAAGATGCTTACCTGTGGCTTACTCAGGGTTATAGGGTGAACGTAGTTAGGATTCCAAAATGAGTAATAGTAGTGTGGATGCTGTATTTCTTGGAATAGTTTCCAGTGTTACCGAAGAGTTGTCACCTTTGGGATACAAAAAATCCGGCCAACTTCTGAGGAAGGTGGTCGGTGAGAATGCTGCCATTATTGAATTTCAGAAAAGTAGAGGTTCCACTTCGGTGGAATTTCGGTTCACAATTAACTTGGCGATTGTCTGTGGTCGCTTGCTTGACCCGGAACGAACAAGCCTCACCAAAGCGAAGGCGATGGATGGACATTTCCGGATCAGGATCGGAGAGGTTCTTCCAGGAAACGCTGACCTTTGGTGGAATGTCGTCGCTGACAGCGATGGGGGGGCTTTGGCCGACGAGATTTCGAGCGCATTAATCAAGCACGCCGTGCCGAATCTTGAGCCTTATTTGGATAGTCGCGAGCTTCTTGCGTTGTGGAAATCTGGATCATCTCCGGGCCTTACCGACGTGCAGCGGCTGAGATATATTTCTGAGATGGAAGCAGTTCTTTAGGGCGTTGTCAGGCGGTGGCCATTGAAAGAAGCAGGGACACGGCACTCTTTTTGAGCGCGATCCACCTCTGAAATCCAAAGGTGTTGTCAGCTTAACCGGGTCGTCGCGAGGCTCTCGGGCTGGACGCCATTCGCTGAGGCAGGCAGGAGCGCGCGATGCGCACTCTGTCCTTCAAACGTCATCGGTTCCCGGCGGAGGTCATCCGCTATGCGGTGTGGCTCTATTTCCGCTTCACTCTGAGCTTTCGTGACGTTGAGGAGTTGTTGGCCCAACGCGGGATTGAGGTCAGTTACGAGACGATCCGCTGCTGGACGATCAAGTTCGGCCCGCAGATCGCCAGGAACCTGAAGCGCCGCCGACCCGCGCCGTCGCCGCGTTGGCATCTCGATGAGATGGTCTGTTCGGTCGGCGGACGTCGGATGTATCTCTGGCGCGCCGTTGATGACGAGGGCGAGGTCCTTGACCTGGTCATGCAGCGCCGGCGCGACACGAACGCTGCCTTGAAGCTGCTCAAGCGCCTACTGCGAAACCAGCCCGTGGATCCGGTCAAGATCACGACCGACGGCCTCGGCTCCTACGCCGCCGCGCTGAAGGAGTTGGAGTTGATCGACCTCCACCGTCCCGGTCGATTGCGTGAAAACAACCGAGCCGAAAACTCGCATCTGCCGATCCGGCGGCGAGAACGGAAGATGCAGGGGTTCAAATCCCAAGCCTCCGCTCAGCGCTTCCTCACCACCCATGCGGCGATCTACAACACCTTCTATACGCAGCCTCATCTGATCCGCCGCCCGACACTTCGCCAGTTCCGCGGCGAAGCTTTGGGTATCTGGAATGCGGCGACCACGGCCTGATGACGGAGTGTCCGACGATCATGGACGATGACCTGGCTCCGCCGGGTGAACCGACCGCGTCAGAATCTCGAAAAACCCCTTGCTTCAAAGCGGGCGTCCACACACGGACTTCCAACCGGCCAGTAATGCTCCACCTGGGTTCCGGAGGTGCAGTTGAATAGAAGACAATTTGCTGTGGCAGCGCTTGTGACGATGTTGGCAGCCTACTTGGTGCTTGCTGCCCTACAGCTTGCCTATCTCGCGCTCGGCTACACCCTCCGATTTCAGTCCGAGTTGGGGATCGGGGTGCAGCATGTCAGTTTTCCAGGTTGGCGATCAACGGTCTCAATGGCGCTAGCGGCAATTGCATCGCTTACGGTCATCCTCAGGATTAGGGACATCAGAACTAGCGTTTGGTTGGCATGGCTTACCCTCGTCTGTGCGCTGGTGACCGGCGGCTACGACGCCTACCAGTGGGGAACTATGGGTTCGCCTACCCGACCCGAGGCTTTGGGGCTGCTTCTCGGAATTGCGCTGCTAGCCACGAATTGGCGAAAGCTCAGGTTTTCTCGGCCGGCCGTGTAAAGACGACAGCGACTGCTTTCCGCCGGTTCGGCCCGCTTGCGCAAGACTCTAACGAAATGAACGGGGCTCGCCATCAGGCCTAAGGCGCCGGCGACCCACGACCCTGGCGTCGTCGCAGGCGACGAGGTTCCTCCGATCCCAGGCGTCCAGTTCCTCGACTGGATAGAGCACGGCCTTACCGATCTTCACGAAAGGTGGGCCGATGCGTTGGGCGCGCCAGTTTTCGAGGGTGCCCACAGAGACTTCGCCGCGATAGCGCTCGGCGACCTCCTCGGTGGTCAGGAATTTCTCGTCGGGCATGGACTTGGCTCCCATCGTTCGCGTCGGGCGGTCGCCGAGGAAGACGGCCGTCAGTTCATGTGGGCTCATGGGTCCCCACCTTGGCGACGCAGCAGGCGCCCGCAAGGTCGTTGGGAGCTAGGCGCCGCCTAAGCGGCCCAGATGGCGGCCGTAGTGCGCGAGACGGTGCGACGGCGGTGTTGGTGCGCGCATGGCGACGGTGGGGCGTGGGCAGGTCCGGTCGATCTCGGCGGCAAAAGGTGGGGAGCGCGTCCCCTTCATCGACGCATTTCGAACTATGTGTCGCGCCCCAAACCGTGAGCTGAGCGCACTATTCGAGCAGATTCCAGTCGCCGACCGTGAACCGTGATAGATCACGTCAGCGATGGGTTGGCTTGAATTTATATAAAAATCAAATAGATAGATGGTATATACAATTTTTGTACACGCAAGTTCGCGTTCTCTTCGGTTTTCGTTCGTGCGCCAGCGCACGCTTCGCTCGCCGCCTGCCCTAGGCCGCACGCCTAGGCGAGAAGGGATGCGCAGCGTTTTGCCGGCGCACTCCTTGCCGCGTTGGCTAACCACATTTGTCGCGATCGAAGGACACGTCTGATCGAGCAATGAAATTGAGGCTTCTAAGAGCTCGTCCTCGTGAACTTCTACGAGTGACGGATTTTCCTGGGGAAGGGGGAGGGGTATCTCGTCGGATTTCTTACTCGATCGAACTAGCAACATCCGGCGTTGGCGCGTCTAAGGCGGCGCACTAGGTGAATCGACTTAAATAATAGAACCCCAATAATCTCAGAATCAAGAATATCGGAACTTCTTGTAACGCTTGATGGCAGCGAAACCGCCACATCTATACATGCGGTGGCAAGTCGATATTTCTTGAACTCGTTCCTATTCTACCCGGGAAACTCCACCCGCCATTGACGCGCCTCAAGCCCCGCATAGGGCGCGCAGGCCAGGAGCGCGCGGGCGGCGGCGCGTTCGGCCAGCAAGGTCTGGGGATCGACGGGCGCGGCGCCCCGGCGGACGGCTTGCGGGCTGGCGGCCAGGCCGCCGTCGGCGCGGATCTCGACCATCAGGGTCGCCTGGCGCGGCGAGGCCGAACGCCAGCAGGGAGCCACCCTTTGCCACAGGTCGCCTGACGAGGGGGCGGCGGGCCGGATTCCGACGTTCGGCAGGGAGGCGGCGGCGTAAAGGTCTATGCCCTCGACGCCTTCGCCCTTGCCCAGGCCCCGGCCGGCGCGGCTGGAGCCCCGGCGCGCGGAGGTCGCTGCCGCTGGCGACGGGCTGGCCGAGGGCGAGGATGAGGAGGTAGGCGTCGTCAGGCTGTCGAGGCCGTCTCCGGACAACATCCTCTCCTGAGATGAGCTTTGAGGTGTTGGGGCGCTAGGCGACGCGGAGGTCTGGGTTCGGCTGGCCGACGCCGGCGAAGTCTCTCCACCCGCCGAGCCACTGACCAGCGTCACCCCGACCACCGTCGGCGCGACGACCATCGGCGGCGCGTGGTTGGCCCAAAGCAGCGCAGCCAGGAGGATCGCGGCGTGACCGCTCAGGGCGGCAAGCGCCGCCACGCCGCTGATCCGGGCGTCGTCGGGAGCGGGCGCTGAAAATCCTTGCATCAGGGCGGAGGGTTCTTTGGTTTGGCCGGCGCGAAGAGCGTCGACGGTAACGAGGCACGCGCCGCCCGTCCACTTCACGCTAAAAGGTTGAAGTTGCCGCCTGTTCACCGGCCCGCCGCCCGTGATAGCAGACACTCGGAAGCTGTAGCTTCCAGGTGCGCGCGTCGGGGCGCGAAGTGGGGCGATCATGCGTCAGGAACCAGGTCCCGAGAAGGGCCAGGGCGGCTTTGCGGCCGTGGACGCGCTGGTGGCCGTCACCCTCCTTTCATCGAGCCTGGCCCTGTCGCTGACCGCCGCCGAGATCGGCGCGCGAGCCAGCCGCACCGCGGGCGAGACCCGCGACGCCGAGCTGGTGCTGCGCGGGCGCCTGGAAGACACCGCCGGTCGGGCGGGGGTCTGGAGCGGACGCGTCCAAGGTCTGAGTTGGCGCGTCGAGGCTCGCCGTTCCGACGACGCGGTGTTTGAGCGAGCGGGACCCTGTGTCCGGATCGCCTCAGCGACCTCGACCCGCAGCGGCCGGACCTACCGCCTCACCACGGTCGATACCTGTTTGTCCGAGGCCGACGGATGAGCGACGACGGCTACACCCTGGCCGAGATGCTGGCCGCCCTGACCATCCTGGGCCTGGCGATGGGCGGTCTTGGCCTGGTGGTCAGCCTGATCACCCGCCAGCAACTGACCGCCAGCCGGATCCAGACCCGATTGGTTGACGATCGCGCCGCTGACCAGGCCCTGACCCGGTTGCTGGCCCAGGCCGAGGCCGGCGAGGTGCAGGGTGACGGGCGGAGCCTGTCGTTCGCCTGCGGCGAGACGACCTGCGGGGCGAGCCTGCAAGCTGATCGTCGACGGACCTTCCTGATCCTACAAGGTCGCGCGGGTCCGGCGCGACGCCTGCGTCTGCGCGAGCAAGGCGTAAGGTTCAGCTATGTCGGCGATGGCGGCGCGATCGACGCCTGGCCTCGGACCGACAGTCCGATCGCCGGCGGCTCGAGCGCGAACGTCAGGCCCGAAACGCTGCGTGTTATCCTGCTGACCGCTCCGGGCTCCGCCGCGCCGCTGGCCGTGGGCCGGGTGTGGACGCGCGAAGCCCGCGACTGCCAGTTCGACGCCATCATCGGCGCCTGCCGGGCCGTGACCCCATGAGGAACCCCCTGGATTTCCGTTTGGTCGACGTTGACATTGATCCAAAGGTCGAGCCCGCCCCCTCTGTCGGGGCTCCGCCGCCGCGCGTTTTCGCCCGCGCGGTGCAGGCGCCGCCGGGATGGCCGTGGGAGCAGACCCGCGGCGCCTCGCTGGAGGCGCGCCACGGCGCGCCCCTGCCGATCGACGAGACACAGCTTCAGCTCAAGCGCCTGACGCCCTGGCGTCCATCCCAGGGCGCGAAGTTCGCCGCCTGCTATATCCGCGCCGCCGAACTCCACACCCGTTTCGAGACCGTGGTCGATGTCGAGGGGCAACCGGTTTCGGTCATCTTCGAGCCGCCCGAGGCCTTGGTCCGACGCGCCCGCCAGTCCCTGTTCATCGGACTGGCCGCCGCCGCGCTGACGGCCCTGCTGTTCGTGTCGATCGCCGGCGCCCTGCTGGCCCGCGCCGAGGGCGAAGCGCAACTGGCGGCGCTGGAGCACGACGCGGCGGCGAAATTGCAACGCGCCGAGGCGGCCCAGGCCCTGCGCCGGCAATCGGCGGCCCTCGCTGCGGCCCAGCCGGGCGACCGGGTCGCCGCGCCGCTGAGCGATCTGGCCTGGGCGATGGCGGCGCACGGACCGGACGCGCGCATCCAGACCTGGCGTTGGGAGCGAGGCGTCAGCCGCGTGGAGGCGCGCGGCGATGCCTCGCCCTTCACCGATTCCCGTCGCGGGGTCGTTCGCGAAGCGCCGGCCGGACGCGGGACCTGGCTGTGGCGGATCGAACCGGAAGGTGCGACGCGGTGAGCCGGGAACGGATGAATGGGCCGGGCCTGGCCGTCGCGGGCGCCTTGGTCGGCGGCGCGGTGGCGATCGCCGCCGCCGTGAGCCTGTCGGCCCTGGCGCGTCCCGCCGACCGGGCCGCGCGCCTGGCCGAACTGGATCGCAAGATCGACCGGATCGAGGCCTTGCAGCGCGCGCCGTCCGACGGCGCGACCTATCCCAAGGGCGCGGTCTGCCGCGAAGGCGTCGGACGCGGCGCGATCCTGGTCGAGCAGGCGTTGCGGGCCGATCTGGGTCAGGCCCGACTGGTGCGGATCGCGTTCGATCCCTCGACGGCGGTCGAGGGTGACGGGCTGCTGGCCGTGAGTTTCCGGTTCGAGGCGCTGGGCTCCTATGAGGACGCCATGGGCCTGCTGCGCGGCCTGGACGCCGCGCGCCCAACGATCTTCGCCGACTCCGTGGACCTGGTGTCCAAGACCTCCGCCGTTTCCCTGCAGTTTTCAGGACGCTTCTATTGCTCGACCTCCGCGCGCCTTTGATCCCGCTGTCCGCCGTGCTCGGCCTGGCGCTGGGCGCGAGCGCCTGGCTGTTGGCCGGACGTCAGGACGTCCTGGCCGGGGCGCAGGACCGTCTGGCCGCCTTGCGGCCCGTCCGCGTGGGGGAAGTAGGAGCCGGCGCCGCGCCGACGCTCGTCGGGCCGCCGCTGTTTGCGCTCTCAACCGGTCCGAACGCGGTGAAGGACCCCGCGATCGCGGTGCTGGGCCTGTCGCGCATGCCCGGAAGGACCGCCGCCCTAGTCGCCATCGACGGCAAGCCCGCCGCCTGGTTGGCGCGGGGCGAGAGCCGGGACGGCGTCATCCTGCGCGAGGTCGGCTCGGGCCGGGCGAGTTTCGACCTTCCCCTGGGGCTGGCGGATTTGCGGATCGGCGAAGCGACCCCAGGCTCGGCGCCCGTCGGCGCGTCTGCCACGAGCCCGCTCCCGTCGGGTTTCTCCGCCAACGACACGCCGCCGCTCGGCTATCGCTCTCCGCCGCCGCCGGCCAGCGCCCCTGGCTTCGGCGGATGAAGTCCACGCTCCGAGTAACCCGCCGTATGACCTTCAAGCGAACGCTCTGCCTGGCGATGACCGGCGTCTGCCTGGCGACCGCGCCGCTGACGTCGGCGCCGGCCTGGGCCGCGCCGGCGGCGCAACGCCCCGAGTCGTTCACCTTCGCCTTCCGCGACGCCGACATCGCCCAGGTGGCCGAGGAGATTCTCGGCGCCGCCCTGGGCGTGCCCTACACGATCGACCCCGCCGTCACCGGCAAGGTGTCGTTCCGCATCGACCGGCGATTGACCCGCGCCCAACTGCTCGAGGCGTTCGAGGCGGCCCTGACGGTCAATGACGTGGCCGTGCTGCGCCAGGGCGACAGCCTGGTGCTGGCGCCGCGCGACAAGGCCCGCGCGTCGGCGGCCCTGCGCGAGCCCGGCACGGTCGGCGGTTCGCGCCGAGGCGGCTATGACGTGGTCGCCGTCCCGCTGTCGTTCTCGACCCCCAGCGAAGTGGCCAAGGCCTTGGAGGCGATGACCGGCTCCAAGGCGGTGCTCTATTCGAACGACAAGCTGGGCTTGATCGTGCTGGGCGGTTCGGGGTCGGAACTGCAGGCGACGCTGGAGACCATCAAGGTTCTGGACCGCAACGTCTTCGAGGGCGCGCGCATCCGCTGGTTCGACCTGCGCCAGGCGGCGGCCGGGACGGTGGCGGCCGACCTTTCCAAGATCATGGCCACGGCCGGCGTGCAGGGGGTTTCGGTGTCGCCGCTCAACCGGCTCAACGGCTTGATCGTCTCGGCCCGCACCGAGACGGCGATGAACGAGGTGGCCGGCTGGATCACCAAGCTGGACACCCCGTCGCGCGACCTCTCCACCCAGCTCTATGTCTATCGCCCGCGCAGCGCCTCGGCCGCATCCCTGGCCAAGACCCTGTCGCAGGTTTTGGGTACGGGCGACGACAAGGCCGGGTCCGGCCGTCTGGACAGTCGCCAGGATGGCGGCGCTTCGACCTCGACCGGCGCGGACGCCGCGAGCCGGGGTGACGGAGGCCAGAGCGCCAGCGCGACCGCCGGGCGCGGCGGCGGCGATTTTGGCGACCAGCAGGCTCTCGAGGACGGCGTGCGGATCGGCGTCGACAAGGACAGCAACACCCTGATCGTCCGGGCTCCGCCGGCTAGGTGGATGAGCCTGCAGCAGACCCTGGCGGAGATCGATCGCCCGGCCAGCCAGGTGATGATCGAGGCCTCGATCATCGAGGTCAGCCTGACCAATGACTTCCGGTTCGGCGTCGACTGGTCGGCGGTCGGTGACGGCGGCAAGCTGACGGGCAATTCGATCTACAACGAGGGTGGCGCGATCGCCCCGAAGTTCCCGGGCTTTTCGATCACCTATCTGGGCGGCGACATCGACGCGGCCGTCAACGCCCTGGGTTCGCGCACCACCATCGACGTGGTCTCGGCCCCCAAGCTGATCACGCTGGACAACCACAAGGCCCGGCTGCAGATCGGCGACCAGGTGCCCGTCATCACCCAGACGGCGACCAACACCACCACCTCGACCCCGGCCATCGTCAGCACGGTCGAGTACCGCGACACCGGCGTGATCCTCGAGGTCACCCCACGCATCAGCGGCGACGACAGGGTGGTCGTCGACATCGCCCAGGAGGTCAGCGGCGTGGCCAAGACCGTGACCTCGGGCATCGACTCGCCGACCATTCAGCAGCGCAAGCTGGCCAGCACCCTGGTGCTGCAGGACGGAGCGGTCGTCGCGCTGGGCGGCCTGATCAGCCATCGGCGCAGCGACTCCGACAGCGGCGTGCCGGGCCTCAAGGACGTCAAGCTGCTGGGCAACCTCTTCAAGTCGAAGAACAAGGAGGCGGCCCGGACGGAGCTGGTGGTGCTGCTGACCGTGCGGATCATGCGCGATCCAGCCAGCTCCAGCCAGGTGACCCGGGATCTGCTGGCCGACATGCGTGAGATCGAGAGCCGTGGACTGTTGCCGCGCTGAACCCCGGAGCGATGGCGGCTACGCCAGCGCCGCGGCCCTGGCCGTCAGCCTGGCGGTGGCGATCCTCGCGGCGGGTCTGGTGATGCGCGGGGTCAGCATGCTGAAACTGGCGCGGGCCGATTTCCGGCGCGCCCAGGCGGAATACGCCCTATCCGGGGCTCAGGCCCTGGCGGTGACGCGGTTGCTGAACGGCTCGGGCCCTGGCCGCCTGGCCTGGAGCGTCGGCGCGCTCGACGCCAGTGACATCAAGCTTCTCGCCGAGGCCGAGGCGCCCAAGCTGCGGTTGGCCACGGCCCTCGATCTTGACGACAAGGCGCTGGCCCAACTGGGGGCCGCTGACCCTGGGCAAGCCCGGTTGCGCCTGGCCGACCTCGACGGGTCGATCGCGACGCCGGATCAGGTCGAAGGGGCCGACGAGGGGGCGGGCTGGCGCGCCTGCGCCGCCAGCGCCATCTCGCCGTGGGGCGCGGCCCAGGCCCTGAGCCTGGAGCCGACCCGTGCGCCGGATCGGGAACCGGGCGGCGCGAGAGCCGGACAGGTCTGGCGGATCGCCGCCACGACCGACGATGGCTGGACGGATGAACGTATCGTGAGGTTGATCGGCCGGGCCGAAAGGCCGGACGCCGTGATATGGCGGCGCTTCGGGCGCGGTGTGAGTGGGGGCGTGACATGTGGCAAGACCATCAAGAACCAGGCGACCGGGGCGGGCGCGACGCCGGTTACACCCTGACCGAGATGCTGGTGGTCATCGCGATCATCGGCTTGATCGCCGCGGTGCTGACGCCCAGCCTGATGGGCCAGCTTGGCCGCGCGCGCGTCAAGTCCGCCCAACTGCAACTGGAGTCGGTGGCCGCCGCGGTCGAGATGTTCCACTCCGATGTGGGGCGCTATCCCACCCAGGGCGAGGGCCTCAAGGTCCTGATCAGCGAACCCGCCGACGTCGAGGGCTGGACCGGGCCCTATGTCAAATCGGCCGGCGCCCTGAAGGACCCATGGGCCGGGGAGATCCTCTATCGCGCCGCCGACGATGACGTTTTCGAAGTCGTCAGCCTGGGCTCCGACCGCAAGCAAGGCGGCAAGGGGACCAAGCGCGACCTGGTCGCCCCGAAATGAACCTGCCGGTCGTCATCGCCGCCTTGCCGGTGGGCGCGGTCGTCGGCAGTTTCGCGGCCACGGCGGGCCTGCGCTGGGCGCGGGGCGAGCAGGCCCTGACCGGGCGCTCGCATTGCGACGCCTGCAACGCGCCGCTGGGTCTTGGGCGGACCGTGCCGATCCTCTCCTATGCTCTGCAAGGTGGAAGCTGCCTCGACTGCCGCGCGCCGATCCATCCCGGGCATCTGTTCGGAGAGGTGCTGGGCGCGACCGTGGCGATGATCAGCGTCATGGCCCTGCCGATCGGCCAGGCGCTATTGGCGATGGGGCTGGGCCTGGTGCTGATCGCCGCCGGAGCCGCCGACGCCGCCAGCCGTCGTCTGCCCGATATGACCAGCCTGGCTGTGGCGATTCTCGGCGGCGTCCTGGCCTTGCAGCGCGGACCGGTCGCCTTACTGGCGGGTCTCGCCGCGGCGGCGATCACTGGCGCCCTGCTCCTGGCCATTCGCTGGGTTTTCGCGGCAAGGACGGGGGATCCGAAACTGGGCCAGGGCGACGTGAAGCTGGCCATGGCGCTGGCCCTGTGGGCGGGCGCCGCGACCCCCTGGGTGTTCGTCATCGCCGGCCCGCTGGGTCTGGTCCAAACGCGCCTGGTCAAGTCCGCCGACCGCAGCATCGCCTTCGGTCCGGCCCTGGCCCTGGGCGGCTGGGCGGTGGGGCTGGCGCTGCAGGCCGGCCTGTTCGGAGACCTGATCCCATGACGCCGGCCCGCGGCCCGTCCCGTTCCCAGGCCCGCGCGCGGCTGGTCGAAGACCTGATCGATCGCGGTCTGGTCGAGATGGCCGCCATCGCCCGCGCCGAACTGGTCGCCCTGCGCACCGGCCAGCCGGTCGAGCAGGTGCTCAACCAGTTGGGCGTACTGTCGGATGACGACCTGACCCGCGCCTACGCCCAGGCGGCCGGTTGCGAGATATGGGAGCCGCGCCTGCGGCCGGTCGCGGCCAAGGCGCCCGACCTGGGCGTCACCGTCGACTTCCTGCGGCGCGCTCGCCTGCTGCCGCTCGGCGAAGCGGGCCCGGCCGTGCTGTGCGCGGCCTGCGATCCGCTCGACGACGAGGCCCTGGCCGGCCTGGTGTTCGCCGCCAACCGGCCGGTCAGCGTGCTGGCCGCGCGTCCGGGCGACTGGCGTCGAGCGTTCGAGGAACGGTATGGCGCCGAGGCCGCCGCGCCTTCCGAAGCCCTCGACGAGCGACGCTTGGCCCGCGAGATCGACCAGGTGTCGGACGGCGCGGTCGAGGGCAGCGGCGCGCGCCTGGTGGCCGAGGCCTTCGAGGAGGCGATCGCCCTGGGCGCCTCGGACATCCATTTCGAGCCGCGTCGCCATGACCTGCGGGTGCGCCTGCGGGTCGACGGGCGGATGATCGACTATCGCGTGGTGGCCGCCGACCTGGCCGCGCCGGCGGTGTCGCGCATCAAGGTCATCGCCAACCTCAATCTTGGCGAACGCCGCCTGCCGCAGGACGGCCGCACCAGTTTCGTGATCGCCGGAAAGTCGGTCGACGTGCGGGTGGCCACCGCGCCGACGGTGTTTGGCGAAGCCGCCGTGCTGCGTATCCTCGACCGCAGCGCCGTGCCGTTGGAACTCGGCGGCCTGGGCCTGGCCGAGGGCGTCACCGAGGTGCTGCGCAAGGCCGGCCGCGCGCCGCACGGCATCTTCCTGGTCACCGGCCCGACCGGCAGCGGCAAGACCACGACCCTCTACGCCCTGCTGGAGACCTTCACCGGTTCGCCCAAGAAGGTGCTCAGCGTCGAGGACCCGGTCGAGTACCATTTCGAGCACGTCTCCCAGACCCAGGTGGCGCCGGCGCTTGGCCTGACCTTCGCCGCCGCCCTGCGCTCGTTCCTGCGCCAGGACCCCGACATCATTCTGGTCGGCGAAATCCGCGACCCGGAGACGGCGGCGGTGGCCATCCAGGCGGCGATGACCGGCCACCTGGTGCTGGCCTCGATCCACGCCAACGACGCCCTGGCCGTGCTGCCGCGCCTGCTCGACATGGGCGTGGAGCCCTACCAGTTGGCCGCGGCGTTCCGGGGCGCGGTGGCCCAGCGGCTGGTGCGGCGGTTGTGCCCGCATTGTCGCGAGGCCGGCTCCCCGACGAAGGCCGAGCTGGCCTTCGTCGCTGGCCAAGGTTTGGCCGCGCCGCTGCGCACTTTCCGGGCCGTCGGTTGCCCGGCCTGCAAGGGAGTGGGGTTCAAGGGCCGCGCGCCGATCGCCGAGGCCTTCCTGACCGACGAGGCGCTGCTGCGGGCCATCGCCGATCGCCAGGGCGCCGCCGAGATCGGGCTGTTGGCTCGCCAGTTGGGCTTGACGAGCATGGCCGCCGACGGCCTCGACAAGGCGGTGCGCGGCGAGACCACGCTGGAAGAGGTGATGGGCGCGGTCCATGACTGAGGTCCAGGCCTTCGCCTATGTCGCGATCGGCGCCGACGGCAAGCGGGTGCGCGGCCAGGTGTCGGGGGCCAACGAACAGGCCGCGTTCGAGCGCCTGCGCCGCCAGGGCCTGTCGCCGCTGAAGCTGCGCCCGGTCCGCGCGAACCAGCAGGCCAGCGGCGACCGGGCGCTCAAGGACCGCGAAAGCGCCGAGATCCTGCTGAGCCTGGCCGACCTGCTCGGGGCCGGAGCCGACATGCGCTCGGCGCTCAATGTCCTGCTGTCGCGGGCCCAGGGCTCGCGGGTCGCCAATGCCTGTCGTCGGCTGTTGCAGGCGATCAGCGCCGGCGAGGCGCTCGACGCCGCCTTCGCCCGTACCCTGGCCCCCCGGCACGGTTTCGTGGCCGCCCTGATCGCTGCCGGCGAGGCGGCCGGCGACCTGCC
>NZ_AKKF01000094.1 GCF_000281955.1 Caulobacter sp. AP07
CGGGCCCTGGTCCGCCAGGCCGACCGCCGTTCGAACGGGCGCGAACCTCGCCGGCGGCGTTCGGGGTGCGACGGGCCAGGGCCTCGGCCTCGCGAACCGACAGGCCCTTGTCGACGACCTCGCGGGCCAGGGCGGTCGGGTCGGGCGCGGAGGCGATGGCGCGGGCATGACCGGCCGTCAGCTCGCCGGAGGTCAGGTAGGTCTGGACGGCTTCGGGCAGGGCCAGCAGGCGCAGGGTGTTGGCGATGTGGCTGCGGCTCTTGCCGACGGTCTGGGCGATCGCCTCCTGGGTGCGACCGAACTTGTCCATCAGCACCTTGTAGCTCAGCGCCTCTTCCAGGGCGTTGAGGTCGGCGCGCTGGACGTTCTCGATGATGCCGATCTCCAGCACCGCCAGGTCGTCCAGTTCGCGGACGATGATCGGGATGGTCTTGAGGCCGGCGCGCTGGGCGGCCCGCCAACGGCGCTCGCCGGCGACGATCTGGTATTCCCCGGTCGCGCCCGGCGCCGGTCTGACCAGGATCGGTTGCAGGACGCCCTTCTCGCGGATCGAGTCCGAAAGTTCTACCAGGTCTTCCTCATGGAAGGTCTTGCGGGGCTGATCGGGATTGCGGCGGATCAACTCGATCGGCGCCTCGCGCGAACCGCCGGCGGTGTCGCCGGGAGCCTGGGCGGGCGCGGAATCGACCTCGCCGAGCAAGGCGGACAAACCCCGACCCAGCCCACGACGACCTTCAGACATCCCCGGTTCTCCCACCACGACCGACTCCCTCACGCGCTCAACACTCAATTTCGACAATGACTTGGATAGTTATCCTCAGACGGCCCTAGGCCGCCTGGGCCAGCCGCGACTTCTCGCGCAAGATCACCTCGCGGGCCAGCCGCAGATAGGCCTGGCTGCCGGCGCATTTCAGGTCGTAGAGCAGCACAGGCTTGCCGAACGACGGCGCCTCGGACACCCGGACGTTGCGCGGTATGACCGCATCATAGACCTTGTCGCCGAAGTGTTGCCGGACATCCCGGGCCACCTGGTCGGACAGACTGTTGCGGCGATCGTACATGGTCAGCACCACGCCCTGGATCTCCAGCTTGGGGTTCAGGCTGCCCCGCACCCGCTCGATGGTCCGCATCAGCTGGGTCAGGCCCTCCAAGGCGAAGAACTCGCATTGCAGCGGCACGAACACCGCGTCGGCGGCGGTCATGGCGTTGACGGTCAGCACGTTCAGCGACGGCGGGCAGTCGATCAGCACATAGCTGTATTCACCACTGGCGCGCAGCGGCTCCAGGGCGTCGCGCAGGCGGTAGGAGCGGCGCGCCGTCTGGCCCAGCTCGATCTCGACACCCGACAGGTCGGCGTCGGCGGGGATCACGTCCAGGCCCGGCAGCTCGGTGCGGACCGCGGCGTCGACCACCGGCTTCTCGCCCATCAGCACGTCGTAGAGCGTGGTCCTGCGCTGCGTGCGGGTGATGCCCAGGCCCGTCGAGCAGTTGCCCTGCGGGTCGGCGTCGATCAGCAGCACGCGCTCGCCGCAGGCCGCCAGGGCGGTGCCCAGATTGATCGCGGTCGTGGTCTTACCCACCCCACCCTTCTGGTTGGCGATGGCCAGGACGCGCAGCGGTTGGTCAGACTTTACGGACACTCTTGAGCCCCTTCACTTGCACGATCTGGCCTCGCGGGTCGCTCAGGGAGGACCGCAGGGTCGACTCGAATTTCCAATATGTGGCGGCCTCGACCAGTTCCGAAGCGACATCTTGTCCCTTCAGGAACCAGGCGGTCGCGCCGCGCTTCAGGTAGGGCTGGGCATAACCCAGCAGTCTGACCATCGGCGCGCAGGCCCGGGCGGTGACGACGTCGACCTTCAGGTCGAGCTCTTCGGCGCGGGCGTTGTGGATCTCGACGGGCAGCTTCAGGTCGTCGGCGACCACGCGCAGGAACTTACAGCGCTTGGTCATGCTCTCGACCAGATGGACCTTGGCCCCCGGCGTGTCCTTCAGGAGGATGGCCAGGACCACGCCGGGCAGGCCGGCCCCGGCCCCGAGGTCGGCCCAGGTCCTGGCGTCCGGCGCGAGTTGCAGCAGCTGGGCGCTGTCCCAGGCGTGACGGTTCCAGAAGTTCGGCAGCGAGGCCGGCCCCACCAGGTTCATCACCGCGTTCCACTCGGCCAGCAGGGCCTGAAAACGCGTCAGGTCCGCCAGCTGGGCGTCGCTGCAGCCCGTCAGCCGCTGGAAGGCGGCCGCGTCGACGGGGTCGAGGGTTTCGATGACCAGTTCGGTCTGCATGGGATCAGGCCGCTGCACGGGCGCGTCGCACATGGGCCAGCAGCGCGGTCAGGGCGCCGGGCGTCACGCCCTCGATCCGGGCCGCCTGGCCCAGGGTCAGGGGCCTGACTCGCGCCAGCTTCTCGCGCACCTCGTTCGACAGGCTGCCGACCAAACCGTAGTCGAGGTCGCCGGGCAGGCGCAGGTCCTCTTCCTTGCGGAAAGCCTCGGCGTCGGTGCGCTGGCGATCGAGATAGCCGGCATAGGCCGCCTCGATCTCGATCTGCTCGCGGGCCATAGGGCTCCACGTGGCGATCTGCGGCCATACCGCCGTCAGGCTGTCGAGGTCGACGCCCGGCAGGGCCAGCATGGCCAGGACATCCCGGCGCTGGCCGTCGGCATTGACCTTGAAGCCGGCCTTGACCGCCGCCGCCGGGGTCAGGGTGACCGAACGGGCGAAGGCGCGGACGGTTTCCAGCTCGGCCTTCTTGGCCGCCCAGGCGGCCGCTCGGGCCGCACCGACGCAACCCAGCTCAAGACCGCGATCGGTCAGGCGCTGGTCGGCGTTGTCGGCCCGCAGCACCAGGCGGAACTCGGCGCGGCTGGTGAACATCCGATAGGGCTCGGTGACGCCCCGGGTGACCAGGTCGTCGATCATCACCCCGATATAGGCCTCGTCGCGGGCGAAGATCGCGGGCGCCCTGCCCTGCCCCGCCAGCGCCGCGTTGAGGCCGGCGACCAGGCCCTGGGCCCCCGCCTCCTCGTAGCCGGTCGTGCCGTTGATCTGGCCGGCCAGGTAGAGCCCGGGCAGACGCTTGGTCTCCAGGGTCGGGTAGAGCTCGCGCGGATCGACGTAGTCGTACTCGATGGCATAGCCATACCGGATGACCTCGACGGCCTCGAGGCCCGGCATGGTGCGCAGGAACAAGAGCTGGGTTTCGGCCGAAACCGAGGTCGAGACGCCATTCGGATAGACCGTGTCGTCGTCCAGGCCTTCGGGCTCCAGGAACACCTGGTGGCTGGTCTTGTCGGCGAAACGGACGACCTTGTCCTCGATCGACGGACAATAGCGTGGGCCGATGCCGGTGGCGCGGCCGCCATAGACCGCCGACTCGCCCAGGCGATCGGCGATGATCTTGTGGGTTTCGGCGGTCGTATAGGTGATGCCGCACTGGATCTGCGGCACGTCCACCGTGGTGTTGAGGAACGAGAACGGTTCGGGATTGTCGTCGGCCGCCTGCATTTCCAGGCGATCCCAGGCGATGGTCTTGCCGTCGAGACGGGCGGGCGTGCCGGTCTTCAGGCGGCCCATGTCGAAGCCCAGCGCATAGAGCCGGTCCGACAGGCCGATCGACGGCGCGTCGCCGACCCGGCCGGCCGGGATGCGGGTTTCGCCCTGATGGATCAGGCCCTTCAGGAAGGTGCCGGTGGTCAGCACAACGCGGGACGCGCGGTAGACGCCGCCCTCCCCGTCGACCACGCCGGCGACGATCCCATCCTCGACGATCAGGTCTTCGGCCGCGGCGGCGATGACGTCGAGGTTCACATGGTCGAACAGCTCGGCCTGCATGGCTTCGCGATAGAGCCGGCGGTCGATCTGCGAGCGCGGGCCGCGCACGGCGGGGCCCTTGGAGCGGTTCAACAGCCGATATTGGATGGGGG
>NZ_AKKF01000095.1 GCF_000281955.1 Caulobacter sp. AP07
AAGGCCCGGGATGACGGTTGTTTAGGTGAGCGTCAGTTGGAGCTGATCACCATCCACACCGCCGCCATTTCCCCCGGCGCCAGCACCACGATCCCGCTGTCCTCGCCGTGGAACGGGTCGGGCCGGTTGGCCACCGGCTCGGCGCAGACGAAATCGGCGCCCGGCGGCGAATAGACGTGCAGCCAGCGGCAGTCCGGCGAAGCGGTCAGGGTCGTGCTCGCCCCGCCCGGCGCCGACAGCGTCGCGGCGCCGTCCCAGCCGGTGTAGCAATTGTCGATCAGCTCGGAGACCGCCGTCGGCGCCCCGGCCGCCCAGTCCGAGCGCCAGGCGCCCGCCACGTGGGTGGTGGGCAGGCAGTCGCTGTCGATCATCCAGACGCCGGTCACCCCGGCTCGCAGCCGCTCGCCGGGGCGGGCCGGGAAATAGGGGTGGAAGCCCAGGCCGGCCGGCATCGCCTCGCCGCCGGTGTTGGTCACCGACAGCTCCAGGCGCAGGCCGTCGTCGTCCAGGGTGAAGCGCTGCTCGGCGCGATAGGCCCAGGGCCATTCGTCGGGCGCGTGGTCGAAGCTCAGCACCGCCTGGGTCTGGCTCGCCGACTCCACCGTCCAGGCCGCGCGCCAGCCCTGGCCGTGCAGGGCGTGCGGATGGTCGCCGAGGTTCGGCTTCAAGCGCACCGCGTGGCCGCCGAAGCTGAAGCGGCCGTCGCGGATGCGGTTACAGTAGGGAACCAGCGGGAAGTTGCCGGTGTCGAGCACCTCGCCCGTCCCCGCCGGGGTCGGCCGGGTCACGTCGCGGCCGTCCCAGGTGAACCGGCCCAGGGCGCCGCCCAGGGCGGGCAGGATCTCGACGCGGGCGCGGGCGGTCTGCAGGACGACGGTCATGGGGCCTTACTCGGTGGCGGTGTCGAGCGGCTTGCTACGGCCATCGCCGCGCCGAAACAAGCCGCCTTCCGCCCCCCAGCTTTCCGTTACGTCGCCCTAGGCGCGGCCGGGCGGGCGTCGCATCATCGTCCAAAGCAGAGGCGGAGCGGATGAACAGACCCCTGGACGGCGTGCGTATCGTGGCGGTCGAGCAATACGCCGCCGGCCCCTACGGCACCCAGCTGCTGTGCGAGCTGGGCGCGCAGGTGATCAAGATCGAGGCCCCGTCCCTGGGCGGCGACATCAGCCGGGGCCTGGGCCCCTACTTCCTGGGCGAGGCCGACAGCCAGTTCTTCCAGACCTTCTCGCGCGGCAAGCAGTCCGTCGCCCTGGAGCTCAAGACCCCCCAGGGCCGCGCCGACTTCGAGCGACTGGTGGCCGGCGCCGACGCCGTGGTCAACAACCTGCGCGGCGACCAGCCGGAGAAGCTTCGGCTGCGCTACGAGGACCTCGAGGCGATCAACCCCACCGTGGTCTGCGCCCACCTGTCCGCCTACGGACGGGGCAACAGCCGCGAGGCCTGGCCGGGCTACGACTACCTGATGCAGGCCGAGGCCGGGTTCATGACCCTGACCGGCGAGCCGGACGGGCCGCCGGTGCGCTTTGGCCTGTCGATGGTCGACTTCATGACCGGCTCGGTGTTCGCCCTGGGCATCGTCTCGGCGATCCTCGGGGCGCGGGCCAGCGGGACCGGCTGCGACGTCGACGTGTCGCTGTTCGACGTGGCGCTGCACCAGACCTCCTATCCGGCGGTGTGGGCGATGAACGAGGGCCACCACGCCGACCGCCTGCCGCGCGGCGCCCACCCGTCGATCAGCCCGTCGCAGCGGGTGAGGACCCAGGACGGCTGGGGCATGCTGATGTGCCAGACCGAACGGTTCTGGCGGCTGTTCTGCGATCTGGTGGATCGTCCCGACCTGCAGGCCGATCCCCGCTTCCTCGACATGCCGGCCCGCCGCGCCAACCTCGACGCCCTGACCCCGATCCTCGACGCGATCATGGCGACGCGGACCGGCGCCGCGTGGATGGCCTATCTGGGCGGCCGCGTGCCGTTCTCGCCGATCGCCGACCTGGCCGAGGCGCTGGACAACCCGTTCGTCGCCGAGGTGGCGATGCGTGACCACATCGACCATCCGGCCCGACCCCAGGGCCTGGACATGCTGGCCTGCCCGATCCGGGTCGATGGCCAAAGGATGCCCGCCGCCCGCGCCCCGGCCCTGGGCGAGCACACCGACACGCTGCTGGGACCCAAGGCGCCGGGGAGCGCCCGATGAAGCTCGACGGCGTCAAGGTCCTGGACCTGTCCCTGTTCCTGCCCGGTCCGATGCTGACCCTGATGATGGCCGACCACGGGGCCGACGTGATCAAGGTCGAGCCGGCCGGCGAGGGCGAGCCCAGCCGCCATATCGGCCTGGCGACGAACGGCCAGACGGTGTGGTTCCGCAACACACATCGCGGCAAGCGCTCGATCCAGCTGGACCTGAAATCGGCCGAGGGCCAGGCGGCGTTCTGGGCCCTGGCCCGCGAGGCCGACGTGCTGGTCGAGGCCTTCCGGCCCGGCGTGGTCGACCGGCTGGGGGTCGGCTACGACGCGGTCAAGGCGGTCAATCCGGGCGTCGTCTACTGCGCGATCAGCGCCTTCGGCCAGGCCGGTCCCTATCGCGACCGTCCCGCCCACGACCTGGCCGTCGAGGCCCTGGCCGGCCTGGTGTCGCTGAACGAGGGCCAGGACGGCAAGCCGGCCATGCCCGGCCTGATGGCCGCCGACGCCCTGGCCTCGCTGACCGCCCTGTCGGGGGTGCTGATGGCGCTGTTGCGACGGGAGAGGACCGGCCGGGGCGACTATCTCGACGTCGCCATGCTCGACAGCCTGATGGCCTGGACCCCCAACGCCACCGGCCCGGTGTTCGCCGAGAACCGCGCCAACCTCCCCAAGGCCGAGCGGTCGTGGGGCGGGGCGGCGATGTTCAACCTCTATGAATGCGCCGACGGCCAGTGGATCGTGCTGGGCGGCTCGGAGGTGAAGTTCGCGGCCAACCTGCTGGCGGCTCTGGGGCGGCCCGACCTGCTGGACCATGCCCGCCTGCCGCCCGGGCCGGGCCAGGAACCGCTGCGGGCCTTCTTCCGCGAGACCTTCGCCACGAAGAGCCAGGCGGAATGGGAGGCCTGGTTCGAAGGCCGCGACGTCTGCTTCGCCCCGGTGCGGTCGCTGAAGGCCGCCTTCGACGACCCGGCCGTGGCGGCGCGCGGGATGATCTCGCGGGATGCCAACGGACGCCGTGGTGGGGACGCCGCTGCTGTTCCGCGAGGAGCCGGGGCGGGTGGAGCCTCGGGCGCCGGAACTGGATGAGCACGCCGGCCAGGGGTGGCGACCGCCCCCTCTCCC
>NZ_AKKF01000096.1 GCF_000281955.1 Caulobacter sp. AP07
CCCCGGCGCCCCGCCGCCGCCCGTCGACGTCAACGCCCTGATCGAGCGCCTCAACCGGCGCCTGCGCCAGACCTTCAGCGGCCCCGGCCGGCCCCGCGCCATCGCCCTGTCGGCGGCCGGCGTCGTCGCCCTGTGGGCCCTGTCGGGCTTCTATGTGGTGCAGCCCAAGGAACAGGCGGTGATCACCACCTTCGGCGCCTACACCCGCACCGCTGGCCCCGGCCTGCGCTATCACCTGCCCTATCCGGTCGAGGCCGCCGAGCTGGTGCAGGTCACCGCCACCCAGGCCCTCGACGTCGGCGGCACGGTCAGCGCGCCGGTGCCCGACGAGCGCCTGATGCTGACCGGCGACGAGAACATCGTCGATCTGAGCTTCACCGTGCAGTGGCACGTCTCGGACGCCGCCAAGTACAGCTTCAACGTCTATGAGCCCGACGCGGTGATCAAGGACGTGGCCGAGAGCGCCATGCGCGAAGTGGTCGGCCGCACCGCCCTCACCCCGATCCTGACCAACGGCCGCGGCCAGGTGCAGGACCAGACCAAGCGCCTGATGCAGCAGATCCTCGACCGCTACGACATCGGCGTGTCGATCCAGAACGTCAACATCCAGACCGCCACGACGCCCGGCCCCGTGCTGGAAGCCTATCGCGACGTGCAGCGCGCCGCCCAGAACGCCCAGTCGGCGGCCAACAACGCCCGCGGCGAGGCGGCCCAGATCACCCAGGCGGCCCTGGGCTACCGCGAGCAGGTGGTGCGCGAGGCCGGCGGTGACGCCGCCCGCTTCAACCAGATCTACGAGCAGTACAAGCTGGCCCCGGCGGTGACCCGCGAGCGCCTCTATATCGAGACGATGCAGCGCGTCCTGGCCAGTTCCAACAAGGTGATCGTCGACAGCAAGGGCGCCAACGCCCCCGTCATCCTGCCGTCGGAAACCTTCCGGCCCAGGACCTCCGCCCCGAACGCCAACGCCGCCGAGGGAGCTGTCCGATGAACAACCTCAAGGGTACGACCGTCTTCGCCGGCGTCGCCGTCCTGGCCCTGGTGATCCTGGCCAATGTGGTGCTGTTCAAGGTCGACCAGCGCCAGCAGGCCCTGGTCGTCCGCTTCGGCGACCCCGTGCGCACCGTGCTGACACCCGGTCTGCACGTGAAGAGCCCGTTCGAAACGGTGCTGAAGTTCGACAAGCGCAACATCGCCCTCAACGCCAACGAGGAAGAGGTGACCGCCGCCGACCAGGAGCGCCTGGTGGTCGACGCCTTCGTCCGCTACCGCATCACCGATCCGCGCCAGTTCTACCGGACCCTCGGCACCGAGACCGTCGCCAAGGACCGGCTGGAGAGCATCGTCAACGCCGCCCTGCGCGAAGAGGTCGGCCGCTCGAACTCGGAAGACGTCATCGCCGGCAAGCGCGCCCAGGTGATGGCCGCCATCCGCGCCAAGGTCGCCCGCCAGGTCGCCGCCGGCGATCTGGGCGTGCAGATCATCGACGTGCGGATCAAGCGCGCCGACCTGCCGCCGGCCAACGAGCAGGCGGTGTTCGAACGCATGCAGACCGCCCGCAAGCAGGAAGCGGCCGAACTGCGGGCCATGGGCGAGCAGAAGCGCCGCGAGATCGTCGCGACGGCCTATGAGGAGGCCGAAACCATCCGCGGCGACGCCGACGCCCAGCGCGCCCAGCTGTTCGCCTCCAGCTTCGGCCGCGACCCGGCCTTCGCGTCGTTCTACCGCTCGATGCAGGCCTATGAGGCGTCCCTGGGCAAGGGCGACACCACCCTGGTGCTCTCGCCCGACAGCGCCTTCTTCCGCTACTTCGAGAAGGGCCCGGCGGGGTAGACCTTCGAGATCATGGGCCGGCGGGAGTTTCTCCCGTCGGCCCACCCCTTTTCCCTGGCAACTGGCCCGATGCTCGACCTCAAGCCTTTTGACGCGCTGCTGGCCATTGACTGAACGATCGTTCGCTCATATTCAATCGAAATGACGAAACGCGCGGAAACCACGGAACGACGGCGGCTGGAGATCATCGAGGCGGCGATCGCCTGCTTCGTCGAGGCTGGCTTCCACCAGACCGGCATGCGGGACATCGCCGGGCGAGCCGGAGTCAGCGTCGGCAACCTCTACAATCATTTCATGGACAAGGCCGCGCTGATCGCCGCGATCGCCGCCCTGGAAACCGATCAGGTCGAGGACTTCGTCGCCGCCACGGCGCCGGGCGACGCCGCCGACGCCGCCCTCGACGCCTTCTGCCGGGGCTATCTGGCGATCTGCCTCCAACCGGTGTCGATCGTCCTGACCGCCGAGTTCGCCTCCGAGGCCGTGCGCAATCCGGCCATCGGAGCCCTGTTCGAACGCAACAGGCGGATCCTGCGTCGGGCGCTGGCCGCCATACTGGAGCGCGGCGTGCGCGCGGGCCTGTTCGACCCCGCGCTCGACCGCGACGAAGCCGCCGCGACGATCATCGACATGATCGAAAACCTGCCCATCAGGGCCCACCTGCAAGGCGGCGAGGTCGGCGCCGATCGATCCGAGGCGCTGCTCGGCTTCGTCCGCAAACTGGCGCGCCGCCCATGAACCTCCCCGAGAACGGTCGCCTCCAGGACCCGCCGGCTCGCCTCGAGGGGCTGGACCTCGCGCGCTGCCTGGCCCTGCTGGGCATGGTCATCGTCAATTTCAGCATCGCCATGGGGGCGGACGCGCAACGCGATCCGGGCCTGCTGGCCCATATCGAGCACGCGCTTCAGGGGCGCGCCGCCGCCACCTTCGTGACCCTGGCCGGTCTGGGGCTCGGTCTCGCGGCCCGGCGCGCCGGCCACGCCGCGACCCTGGCCGTCACCGCCAAGCGCTCGGCCTTCCTGCTGATCGCCGGCCTGCTCAACACGTTGCTCTTTCCCGCCGACATTCTGCACTACTACGCGGTGTTCTTCCTGCTCGGCGCGCTGTGCCTGCGGCTTCCCGGCGCGGCGCTGGTCGCGCTGATGCTGGCCGTGACGATCGCCGCCGTGACGTTGATCCTGCGGTTCGACTACAACGCCGGCTGGAACTGGGAGACCTTCGACTATCCGGGCTTCTGGACAGCGACGGGCTTCCTCCGCAACCTGGTCTTCAACGGCTTCCATCCGGTCTTCCCGTGGTTCGCCTTCTTCCTGTTCGGCCTGGTCCTGAGCCGTCTGGCGCTGGACAGGCGCCGGGTGCAGTGGCTCCTGGTGGCGGGCGGGGCGGCCGGCCTGGCGCTATCAGGCCTGCTCGGCGAGGTTCTGGGCGGCCTGGCGACGCGAGACGCGCCCAGGCTCGCGCCCTTGCTGACCACCGCTCCCCTGCCGCCCATGCCGCTGTTCGTCCTGGCCGGCTGCGGCGCCGCGGCGCTGGTGACGGGGTCGGGCCTGATCCTGGCCCGGCAACGGTTCCGAGCGGCGCTGGCCCCGCTGATGGCGACAGGCCGGCAGACCCTGACGCTCTACATCGCCCATATCCTGCTCGGCATGGGAACACTGGAGGCCCTGGGCCGGCTGGGCGGGCAGCGTTACGTCGAGGTCGCCGTGGCCGTCGCGGTCTTCTGCGGCGCGGCCGTCGCCTATGCCGTCGTCTGGTCCCGGTTCTTCAAGCGCGGTCCGGCCGAAATGCTCATGCGCCGCCTGGCGGGCTGATCCCGAACAAGTCGGGAATGACGACATCCGTGGCTCAGCTCGCCGCCTTCAGCAGGTCCAGCACCACGTGCAGGCTGTGGGCGATGTGGACGCACTTGTCGTGCATCTCCTCGGTCGGGTCGAGGATGTCGGGCACCATGATCGTCATCATCCCCGCCGCGTGCGCCGCCCTCACCCCCGGGTGGGAGTCCTCCAGCGCCAGGCACAGGGTCGGGTGGACGTTCAGGCGCCGGGCGGCCTCCAGATACGGGTCCGGATGCGGCTTGTGGCGGGCGACGTCGGCGTTGGCGACCACGGCGTGGAAGCGGCGCACCAGGTCGAAGCGGCCCAGATAGCGGTCCACGGACTGGCGGCTGTTGGAGGTGGCGATGGCGCGGGGGATGGCCAGGGCGTCGAGATAGTCGAGAATCTCCATCACCCCGGTCTTCAGCCGCACCTCGGCCTCGAGCAGGGTTTCGACATCGCTCCAGGTGCGGGCGAAATAGTCCTCGACCGGGAAGCTCGCGCCGTAGAGCTCGCGCAGCATCACCCCGCATTCCGGGTTGGTCTTGCCGACCATCGAGGCGTAGGTCGCGGCGGTGAAATCGACGCCGAACGCCTGGCCGGCCTCGATCATCGCCGCCTGGTAGACGGTCTCGGTGTCGAGCAGCAGCCCGTCCATGTCGAACACCACGGCCTGGACGCCGCGCGGGAAGGTCAAGACACGAACTCCGAAGCCTTGTAGCCCTGGAAGTAGAGCAGGGCCGTGAGATCGGCGTGATCGACTTTCGCATGCGCCTGGGCCGCGACGATCGGCTTGGCGCGGTAGGCGACGCCCAGACCGGCGGCCTCGATCATCGCCAGGTCGTTGGCCCCGTCGCCAACCGCCAGGGCGTCGGCCGGGGTCAGGCCCAGGCCGGCGGTCTCTTCTTGCAGCGCCGCCAGCTTGGCCTCCTTGCCGAGGATCGGATCGCCGACCTGGCCGGTCAGCTTGCCGCCGTCTTCGATCAGGGTGTTGGCGCGATTGACGTGAAAGCCCGCCGCCTGCGCCACCCGGCTGGTGAAGAAGGTGAAGCCGCCCGAGACCAGGGCGCAGCGGGCGCCGTGGGCGGCCATGGTGCGCACCAGGGTCGCGGCGCCCGGATTGAGCTTCACGCGGTCGTCGTAACAGGCCTGCAGCGCGTCGGTCGACAGCCCCGAGAGCATGCCCACCCGCTCGCGCAGCGCGCCTTCGAACAACAGCTCGCCGCGCATGGCCCGCTCGGTGATCTCCGAGACCTGGGCCTTGACCCCGGCGAAGTCGGCCAGTTCGTCCAGGCACTCGCAGCCGATGATGGTGGAGTCCATGTCGGCGATCAGCAGGCGCTTGCGGCGCCCCTCGGCGGACTGGACGGCGAAGTCGACCGGCGCGTCGCCGATCGCCGCCTTCACCGCCGCGTGGGCGTCGGCCAGCGGCAGGTTGGCGGCCAGGTCGACCGCCCCCTCCCCCAGCGGCGTCTCGACGGTGACGACGACCGCGGCGCGCACGGCGGCGACCGCCGTCGCCAGGGCGGCGGGGTCGGGCGAGACGAGGGTGATGGCGAGCATGACCGGCGGCTATTGGAGGAAGCCGCCCGCGTCAACCTTCGAAGCGTCGCGAGCGGTCGATCAGGAGGCTGGCGCGGCGACCGCCATGCAGCGGGTGAACACCGCCATGGCCTGGTCCTTGCCCCCTCCGGCGGCGAAATTGGCCGACAGATTGGCCACGCCGCGACGATAGAGCACGGTCGGCGTCTGGCCCTGGGCGAGGCCTTCGGCATAAGCCTTGTCGAGCAGAATCTCGCCGCTGGCCCCCAGCATGCGGAGCATCGGCAGCATCGCCGCGCTGCTGCCGTCGCCCTTGGAGAACTTGGTCGCCAGATCCGGATTGCGCTGCAGGATCTCGTCGATGGTCACCAGCATCACGCCGCAACCCAGGCGCTCGTCCAGACCGGCCGGCGCGGTTTGCGTCACGGGCTGGGTCGCGGACTTGGCGGCGGAGGCCGCCACGGCCGGCCCGGCGGCCCCGAACACGGCGGCGACCAGGATGGCGCTGACGATGGTTTTCATGGTTTCTCACAAACGACGCTAGAAGAGCCAGCGCAACGGCCCTCGAGGCCCCAAAGGATCGACCTGAGATTGTCCGACGCACCGATCGTTCTTATCGCCGGGCCCACGGCCAGCGGCAAGTCGGCCCTGGCCCTGAAACTGGCGCGCGAGACCGGCGGCGAGCTGGTCAACGCCGACTCGATGCAGCTCTATGCCGGCCTGCGGGTGCTGACGGCCGGCCCCTCCCCCGAAGAACTGGCCCAGGCTCCGCACCATCTGTTCGGCGCGGTCGACGCCGCCGACGGCTGGTCGGTCGGCCGCTGGCTGGCGGCGGCGGCCG
>NZ_AKKF01000097.1 GCF_000281955.1 Caulobacter sp. AP07
ACAAGTCGGGGGATGACGGCCTAGAGCTACTTCGCCACCCCGAACCGAAACTCCGTCGTCTCCCGGAACACCTGTCCCGGCCGCAACACGGTCGTCGGGAAGTTCGGATGGTTGGGGCTGTCGGCGAAGTGCTGGGTCTCGATCGCCAGGCCGGCGCCTTTCTCGAGGGGACGGCCGTCGGGGGTCTTCAGCGAACCGTTGAAGCTGTTGGCGGTGAACAGCTGGACGCCCGGCTGGGTGGTGCGCACGTCCAGGGTCCGGCCGCTGGCCGGGTCGGCCATCCGCACCGCCAGGGCCAGCTTGCCGCGTCCGCCGCCGTCGACGACGAGGTTGTGGTCCAGGCCGCCGCCCAGCCTGATCTGCGGATCGTCGGCCGCCACCGCGTCGCCCAGGCGCGTCACCCGGCGCAGGTCCAGCCCCGTGCCGGCCACCGGCGCGACCGTGCCGATCGCCAGCTTGCGGGCGTCGATCGGGGTGAAGGCCTTGGCCAGTACCTGGACCGTCTGGTCGTAGACCGTGCCGCCGCCCGCCAGGTTGAAATAGGCGTGGTGGCTGAGGTTGAGCACGGTCGGCTTGTCGGTGGTGGCCCGATAGTCGATGCGCAGGGCGTTCTGGGCGGTCACCGTATAGGTGACGCTGACCGACAGGGCGCCGGGATAGCCGCCTTCGCCGTCGGCGGCGACATAGGCCAGGGTCACCCCGGCCTCGCCGCGCCGCTGGAACGGCGTCCCGGTCCACACCTGCTTGGCCATGCTGGTCGGCCCGCCGTGCGAGGAGATTCCCTCGGGGCCGCTGGGCAGGTCGTGGCGCACGCCGTCCAGGGTGAAGCCGCCGCCGGAGATGCGGTTGGCGTAGCGGCCCAGCAGCGAGCTGAAGAACGGCTTGGCCTCGTAGGCCTTGAGGTCGGCCAATTCCAGCACGACGTTGGTGACCTGGCCCTTGCGGTCCGGGACGTTGACCTGGGTGATGATCCCGCCCAGCGACAGCACCTTGACGCTCATGCCGTGGTCGTTCTTCAGGGTGAAGACCTCGACCGGCGCGCCGCTCGCCATGACGCCGTAGGGCGCGCGGCTGGCTTCGGCGGCCTGGGCGGTCGGGGCGGCCAGGCCGACGACGGCCAGGGCGGCGGCGAACAGGTCAGGCCGCATGGGCGATCAGTCTCTCGTAGCGGTGCAGGATGCGGTCCAGGGTGGAGCGCTTGATCGGTTTGCCGTCGCGCAGCTTGGTCCAGGTGGTCTCGCTGATCGCATAGCAGTCGAACAGGTGCTCGCGAGTGACGGCCGGCAGCCGGGCGCGCAGGCGCAGGACGAGGTCGCGGGGAACGGTGAGGGTTTCGGCCATGGCGTCAGCTACCAACGCACGATGACAACAGTGTTGACCCGGAGGATCTCCGGCTCGACTTCCCGATCCCGTCCACTCCGGCGGCCATGCGTTCCTTCCCGTTGTTGTTGTGGAAACCGGTGTCAGGCAAACCGGGGCAGAGATCAAGACCCCAAAAGGTCGTAGGCGCCATGGAGAGATCCCTGGCGCGGGAAAGCGGCCTCTCCGTGGCCCTGGCGCCGGAGCAGGCTCACGCCGCCGTCGATGATCGGCTCGCCGCCCACTCACATTGGTCATCACCCGCATGAAGCGGGTGATGACCAATTTTCTGGGTTGAGGAAGCGCTCTCGAGCCTGGGGCAGCCAGTTGTCCACGGACTCTAGACGGTCGCGGCCGGCGTCCGGGCGGGCAGGGCCGCGCGGGCGGCGAACAGGGCGATCGGCAGGCCGACGCCGAACATGTGGATCGCCAACCCGCCGAGCAGCATGGCCAGCTCCGGGGTGGGGCGGGGGCCGAACCGGATGGCCAGCACCACGTAGTTCATCACCATGTAGCAGCCCAGCCCGTAGAGCGGTCCCCACAGCCAGGGACGCTTGTTGAGGGCGGGCAGGGACCGGCTGGCGGCCACATAGACCGCCGCCATCACCAGGGCGATCGCCGCGTGCAGCAGGCCGCCCAGGGCGGCGGTCGCCAGGCCGCCCTGGTAGCTGGCCTTGCCGAGCAGGCCGCTGGCCACCGACTGCAGCACCCGGACCGGTCCCACGTCGCGCAGGCTGAAGGCGGCGAAGGCGTAGAGGATGTCCAGCAGCGCGGCGGTCAATCCGCCGGCGACGACGGCGACCAGGGGGGTGATCCCGGCCTTGGAGTGCGAAGACATGGCTTGCCTCAGTTGGATCGCGTGGAGCGGGCGGGGGCGGCCTCGACGTTCGGGGCGGGGGCCGGGTCGGGGGCCGGGTCATGGGACACGACGATGGGCGTGTGGGCGGCGATCAGCAACTCGATGCGCGCGACCAGGGCCTGGCCGCTGGCCGAGAGCCGCAGGACGCGCTCGCGCGGGTCGGCGGCGCTGGTCGCGCAGTCCAGCAGGCCCAGCGAGGGCGGCAGCGGCCGGTCGATGCCCCGCGCCGCCAGGCCGCGCGACACCCGCGAGGCGCCGGCGTCGGTCAGGCCGCAGGCCTGGGCCAGCTCCGAGACGTTGATGCCGGGGTTCTCGGCCACGTAGAGGAAGGCCCGGATGCTGGTCAGGCTGATGGGCGGATAGATCCGCCGGAAGGCCTCCAGGGCGCCGAGCACCGCGTCGCGGCGGCGGATGCGGACCACGTTAGCTGTCATGATAGACCGCCAGGACGCGAGGGCGGGTCTTGTAGTGGCGCGGCCGTCCGCCCGTGGGGCTTTCGCCCTCGGGGCGTCCGGCGCCCTTGGGGCGCACGTGGTGGAATGAGAAGGCGGCGGCGGGGTATTCGGCGCGGACGGCGGCGAACAGGGCTTCGGCCCGTCGCTGATGCTCCGCCGCCTCGACATAGTCCTGGGCCGAAATCTCGATGGTGATCTGGGTGCGCAGGGTCAGTATCGGGATGTCCTTTGGCCGGGCCGTCATCTGGGCTCCCTCCGGTGAGCGTCGGATCCCAATCTTGGCGGGGCGAGCGGTCTTGTCAGGCGTTGGGAGACCAACGGTCCGCGGAGTGCTGCGGGCGGCGGCGGGGTCTGCGAACGACGCCGTGACGTCTGCGAACAGCGCTTTGCGACCGCCGCGCCAGCGGCGACAATGGCCCATGAGGTCGACGCCCGCCGCACAACAGCAGACCCGGACCATCCTGATCGCCACAGCCGGGGTCTGGTTGCTGGCCTATGCCGCCATGACCCTGGGCTGGGTGAGCGCCGCCGCGCCGCATTTCTGGGACGGCGCCTTCCGCCGCGCGATCATCTGTCTGGTCGGGGCGATGATGTGCCTGGCCATGGGGCCGCTGCTGCTGCGCTCGACGCCATGGCCGTTCGTCCGGCGATTGGCCCTGGCCGCGGGGCTGTCGCTGGTCGGCTCGCTGATTTTCGGCGTGCTCGACTACACGGTCTATGTGGTGATCCTGCCGCGTTGGCCGGAGTCGACGTTCTGGGGGGTGATGCTGATCGCCCGCACGGTGTTCTGGTTCTTCGGAGCCTGGGCGGCGATCTTCATGGCGGTGCACGCCGACCTGGCGGCGCGCGAGGCCCGGTTCAAGCTGGAGGCGGCGCGGGTGCTGGCCACCGAGACCCAGAACCGCATGCTGCGCTACCAGATCAGTCCGCACTTCCTGTTCAACACCCTCAACGCCCTGGCGACCCTGGTCATGGAGCGCCAGAACGATCGCGCCGAGCAGATGATCCTGGGCCTGTCGGGCTTCCTGCGCCGCTCGCTGGAGCGCGACGTGCGTGAGATGGTCACCCTGGCCGAGGAACTGGACGGCGAGCGCCAGTACGTGGCCATCGAGCAGATCCGCTTCGGCGAGCGCCTGTCCTATGTCGAGCGCATCCCGGCCGAGCTGGCCGACGCCCTGGCGCCCAACCTGATCCTGCAGCCGGTCATCGAGAACGCCGTCAAGCACGGCCTGTCGCGCACCCGCGAGCCGATGACCATCGAGGTGGTGGTCGCCGCCCAGGCCGGGGGCATGCTGTCGATCACGGTCAGCGACGACGGGGCCTCGGGCGCCGGCGCGCCGCCGGGCCTGGGCGTCGGGCTGGAGAACGTCCGCCGTCGCCTGGAGACCCACTACGGCGAGCGCGCGACCCTGACCTGCGGCGTGCGCGAGCCGCGCGGCTTCCAGGTGCGCCTGGACCTGCCCCTGGAGCGCGCATGAGCACGCCGGTCCTCACCGTCCTGCTGGCCGACGACGAGCCCCTGGCCTTGCGCCGGTTGCAGCGGCTGGTCTCCGAGGTCGAGGACGTGCGGATCGTCGCCACGGCCACCGACGGCGACCAGGCCCTGGCCCGGGCCCGCGAGACCGCCGCCGAGGTGGTGATCATCGACATCAAGATGCCGGGCCTGGACGGGGTCAGCGTGGCGCGGGCCCTGGCCGGGCCTGACGGGCCGGTGGTGATCTTCGCCACCGCCTTCGACCGCTACGCCATCCAGGCCTTCGACCTGGCGGCGGTGGACTATCTGCTCAAGCCGTTCGACGCCCCGCGCGTGGCCGAGGCCCTGGGCCGGGCCCGCGCCCAGGTCCGGGCCCGCGACGCCGAGCAGCGGATCGGCGAACTGCGGGCCATCGTCCAGGACCTGCGGGCCGAGCATCCGGAGGCGGAGGGCGGCGGCTTCGAGACCGAGCTGTGGATCGACAACCGCGGCGGGGCCCAGCGGCTCCTGGTGCGCGACCTCGACTGGATCGAGGCCGAGCGCGACTATGTCCGCCTGCATGTCGGTGAGCGCAGCTATCTGGTGCGGGACTCGATCCGCAGCCTGATCGAGCGCCTGGACCCGGCCTGCTTCGTGCGCATCCACCGCTCGGCCGTGGTGCAGCGTGACCGGGTGGCCCAACTGGCGCCGCGTCCGGGCGGGGGGCTGACCGCGGTGCTGTCGACTGGAGCGCGCCCGCCGATCGGCCGCAGCCATGCCGCCGCCGTGCGCCGGCTGTTTCGCCGAACGCCAAACCGCGCCTGAACCGTCGAAGTCATGGAAAGAGGAGGGGGGAGGGGCGGACCACTTCGTCGGGCGCGTGACCGCTGACCCGGAAGATCGTCTGGCCGATCAAGGCGGCCAGGATGAGCGGTCGGCTCCCGTCCAGGACGGAGGCCGACCGCTCGCCGTGGATTAGCCGTTGACGGCGTCCTTCAGCTGCTTGGCCGGCGTGAACGCGACCTTCTTGCTGGCGGCGATTTCGATGGCGGCGCCCGTCGAGGGGTTGCGGCCGGTGCGGGCCGGCTTGGCCTGCACCTTGAACTTGCCGAAGCCCGGGATCGAGGCTTCTTCGCCCTTCACGGCGGCGTCGGTCAGCGACTTGAAGACGCCGTCGATGATGGCCTTGGCTTGGGCCTTGGTCAGCTTGTCGTCGGCGGCCACGGCGGCGTCGACCAGATCCGAAACGTTCATAAGTCAGCTCATCTGCTGGGAATCAAAAGAGAGCCAAGCCTGCCGGGGGAAACGCGCTTTGTCACCCTATGATGGAAGCCAGGGTTAACACGCGCATCCGGCAGACGCTGGCGCACGCTTCCTCGCGGAAAAATCAGGCTTTATCAAGCCCTTACCGGAGTGGCTGACAACGAGCGGGGGCGATCGACCAGGCCCGGGCGACTGGGCGGGGCGTCGACCGGTTGGTGAACGGCGCGGCGGATTCGGTGGAATCGGGCTCCGGAGCGACCGGCGCGGGCGGAGCGGACGCCGTCGTCGCCTCGGGGCGCGACCGGAGAATGGGGCCTCCCGCCGGCCTCGGCGATTGGATGTTTGGTCTCAGCGGGGAGGCGGAACGTTCAAGCGCCGACCCCGTCGAAGGGCGCAGCATCCGGCGTTGCGCGAAAGGAATGCCTGGTCGTGGATGTGCTGATGGTGCTCACGTCCCACGGACGCCTGCCGGACGAGGGGGGAGCATGCGGGCTGAGTTTCGACCAGTTCCTGGGTCCCTACTATCTGTTCGTGACGGCTGGGATCGACGTGGCGCTGGCCTCGCCGCGGGGCGGCCCGCCGCCGCTGGATCCGGGCCTGGACCAGCGGGAAGCCGATCCGGTCCTGGCGGCGCGGTTCCGGGGCGACCATGCCGCCCGCGACCTGCTGGCCGACACGCTGCAGCTGTCGCAGGTGGCGCCGGAAGACTTCGCGGCCGTACTCTATCCCGGCGGCCTGGGCGCGCTGTTCGACCTGCCCGCCGACCCCGTTTCGCAGGCGCTGATCGAGGCCTTCGCGCGGGCCGGAAGACCCATGGGCTTCATCGGCCATGCCCCCGCCGTTCTGGCGGGGCTGAGGCGGCCGGACGGCGCGCCCTTCGTCGCCGGCCGGCGGCTGACCGCCCTGTCCGATCGGGAAGGATGGGGGACGGGCGCCGCGCCCGCGCCGGCCTGGTCGGCGGAGCAGGTCTTGCGAGGGTTGGACGCCGACTACGGCTGTGGGCCGGAAGGGCGGCCGCATGTGGTCCGCGACGGCCTGCTGGTGACCGGCCAGAACACCGCCTCGGCGCCGGGCGTGGCCCGCGCACTGATGGCGTTGATGGGCTGACCGGCGGGCTTCAGCTCGGCGTGGCGGTCCAGCCGCCGCCCAGGGCCTGGATCAGTGCCACCGCCGTGGTCTGGCGGGCCACCGCC
>NZ_AKKF01000098.1 GCF_000281955.1 Caulobacter sp. AP07
CTTCGCCCGCTGGACCGGCGGATTCTACCTCACCTTCGGTCACCTGTGCCTTGGCGCCTACAATCACAAGGGCAACTGGCAGGTCAGTCTGGCGTGGCTGGACCCTCAACCTCAGCAGGAGGCGTGAGATGAGCGACAAACTCGCCTACACGATCAACGAGGCAGTCGAGGCCACCGGCCTGTCGCGCGACACGCTCTACCGGCGCCACCACGACGGGCAGATCACCATGCGCAAGGTGGTGGGCCGCACGCTCATCCTGGCCGCCGATCTGCAACGCCTATTGGAGGCCTCGCCGGGGGTGCCACGACGAGCTGCTTAGGGCTGGACTTAGGGCACAGATTTTGCGACGCCCTCCAGCCCTTACGCCGCCTCAGGGGTACGCCCCCCACCCTGCCCGCCACATTTCCCGAGATCCATGTTCATGTCCGACACCGTCCGCGCCGCCGTCTATGGCTTTCCGCTTCTCGACGTGGCCGACGTGCCGGGCGGGGCGGTGCAGGTCTCGCCGCTGGTGGCCGGTTCGATCGACCTGGCCGAACTGCCCGAGGGCTCGCTGGACGAGATCGTCGTCCAGGCCCCGGCCGGCGCGGCCGAGCGGCGCTATGTCCTGGCCCTGGCCCTGCGGGCGCTGAAGACCGAGGGCCGGTTGACGGCCCTGGCCCTGAAGGATCGCGGCGGCCAGCGCCTGAACAAGGAACTGACGGCGTTCGGCTGTACGATCGGCGAAAGCGCCAAGCGCCACCATCGCATCTGCGTGGTCCTGAAGCCCGCCGCCGTCGCCGGTCTCGACGCCGCGATCGCCGAGGGCGCGCCGCGTCGGCTGGACGGCGACGGGCTGTGGTCGCAGCCGGGGGTGTTCAGCTGGGACCGCCTGGACCCCGGCTCGGCCCTGCTGCTGAAGTCGCTGCAGCCGATGTCCGGGGTCGGCGTCGACCTGGGCTGCGGGATCGGCGTCCTGTCGCACGCCATCCTGGCCTCGCCCAAGGTCACCAAGCTGAGCCTGATCGATCTGGATCGCCGCGCGGTCGAGGCGGCCAAGCGCAATGTCGCCGATCCGCGCGTCGAGGTGCTGTGGGCCGACGCCCGGCGCGGCGCCGAGCTGCTTTCGGGCCTCGACTTCGTGGTCACCAACCCGCCGTTCCACGAGGGCGGCGGCGAGGACAAGAGCCTGGGCCAGGCCTTCATCAAGTCGGCCGCCGCCATGCTGCGCAAGAGCGGCGTGCTGTGGATCGTGGCCAACCGCCACCTGCCCTACGAGGCGGTGCTCAACGAGCACTTCAAGGCGGTGAAGCCCATCGCCGACGCCGGCGGCTTCAAGGTCTACGAGGCCCGCAAATGACGAAAGCCTTGATGGCGCGCCTGGATCGCCTGCTGGCCAATCTCGGCTACGGCAGCCGGCGCGACGTCCAGGCTCTGGTGTCGGGCGGCAAGGTCACGCTGGACGGCGTGGCGATCAAGGACGCCGGACAAAAGATCGCCGTCACCGCCGACCTGCCGCTGCGCATGAAGATCCGCGGCGTCGCGGTCGATCCCCCCGCGCCCCTGGTGCTGATCATGCACAAGCCGCTGGGCGTGGTCTGTTCGCACCGCGAGGACGGCGAACGGATCTACGACCTCTTGCCCAAGCGCTGGCAGATCCGCGACCCGGCCCTGTCCAGCGTCGGGCGGCTGGACAAGGACACCTCGGGCCTGCTGCTGATCACCGACGACGGCGACTTCCTGCATCGGGTGATCTCGCCCAAGCGCCACGTGCCCAAGGTCTATCGCGCCACCCTGGACCGGCCGCTGACCGGCGCCGAGGGCGCGGCCTTCGCTAGCGGGACCCTGATGCTGGAAGGCGAGGACAAGCCGCTGCTGGCGGCAGAGCTCGACGTCCTGGGCGAGCGCGAGGCCCGCCTGACCATCACCGAGGGCCGCTACCACCAGGTGCGCCGGATGTTCGCCGCCGTGGGCAATCACGTCGTCGCCCTGCACCGCGAGCGGATCGGCGGCATCGCCCTGCCGGACGACCTGGCGCCGGGTGAGCACCGGATCCTGACCGCCGACCAGGCCGAGGCGGTGTTCGATGGCTGAAGACAGATTGATCGACGCGCGCGGCCATCGCTGCCCAGTGCCGACCCTGCGCCTGCGCCGGGCCCTGGAAGAGGCCGCGCCGGGCAGCCACGTCCGCCTGCTGGCCGACGATCCGCTGGCCCGCATCGACGTGCCGCATTTCGCCGCCAGCGCCGGGGCGACCGTGGTCGAGATCGTCGACGCGCCGAACGGGGCGATCAGCTTTCTGGTGGCGAAGGCGCCTTGAGCGCGATGGCCTTGGGTCCTTCCAGGAGGGCCCGGGGCCGCTCGTCCAGGGCGATCTCCATCTCGGTGGCCAAGGCGCCGCCGAAGAACACGGCGTTGACGCTCCACGACAGCCAGATCAGGAAGATGATCACCGCCGAGATCGAGCCGTAGGTCGCGCCCAGATGGGCCACCTGCTCGACATAGAAGGCGCTGGCCCACGACATGAACACGCAGAGCACCGCCGCCGCCAGGCCGCCGGCCATCGAGGCCCGCCAGCCGACCGGGGCGCGTGACATGGCGTAGCGGTAGACCAGCGTCATGCCGACCAGCAGGCCCAGGCTGGCCCAGGTCCATTCGCTCTGAATCCACGAGACGCCGGCCAGCGGCCGCAGGTCCAGGGTGCTGGACAGCAGGCGGAAGACCAGGAACACGCCCGACATCACGAACAGCAGGCCGAAGGCGCAGACCAGCACCACAAGGGCCATCAGGTTGAAGCCGAAGAATCCCCGCTGGTCTTCCTCGTCATGGATGAACGACAGTCCCGCCAGCAAGGCCTTGAAGCCGCGATGGGCGGCATAGACGCCGATGATCAGGACCACGGCGCTTTGTAGCGAGATGGCCTGTTCGGGCGCATGGGCCAGGCGTCCCAGTTCGCTCTGGAAGATCGGACGGGCGCCCGACGGCATCAGATAGGCCAGCTTGTCGGCCTGGCTCACCGCCTGTTCGGGCGTCAGCATCATGGTGTAGAGGCCGATCAGGATCGCCAGGCCGGGAAACACCGCCAGCAGGATGAAGAACGACACCCCGCCGACATAGAGCATGACGTCGCGCCCCCACAGGCGCTGCAGGGCCAGGCCCAGGACCCGCAGGATCTCGCGCACCCAGTGGATCGGATCGAGATCGAGGTCTCGAAAGCGAATGCGGTCCTGGGGCGACGTCATGCGGCGGAAACTGCCCGCGTCGCCCCGCCGACGCAAGCAAAGGCTGAGATACCGGGGTTCGGACGCACAAAGGCCCGTCGCTTCAGGGAAAGCGGCGGGGCTCC
>NZ_AKKF01000099.1 GCF_000281955.1 Caulobacter sp. AP07
CCGCCTGTGGCTGGCCGCCGACGGCACGGTCAAGCCGTTCGACGGCGACATGGACGAATACGCCAAGTTCGTGCTCGACCGCGCCAAGCAGTCGGTCAAGCCGACCCAGGTGGCGCGCGAGGAGCCTTCGAAGGTCGAGCCCGCCGCCGCGCCGAAGAAGACCGCCGCCATCGAGCCGCTGAAGCGCAAGATCGAGGCCGCCGAGCAGGTGGTCACCCGCACCACCCGCCAGGTGTCCGAACTTGAGACCCAGCTGGCCGATCCGCAGCTCTACAAGAACCCGGCCAAGGTGGCCGAGCTGACCAAGCGGCGTGACGCGGCGAAGGTGAAGCTCGACGAGGCCGAGGCGACCTGGATGGGCCTGGCGGAAGAGCTGGCGGAAGCCCAGGCGTAGGGCGTCCGACCGGCTTCAGGCCGTCACGGAGACTGGCGCGCTCGCTTCCGGCCGGCCGTATTCGCTCATCGCGGCCCGAAAGGCGTCCATCGCGGCGCGATAGGGCGCCATGACCTTGTCCATCTTGGCCTGGTCGGCGGCGTGGGTCAGGGCCCATTGCGACGGGGTCTGGGCCGTCGAGGCCATCTTGACGGTCCCGCCCAGTTCCTTGGCGATCTTGTCGGCCCGCCACTGCGCCAACTGCGGCCCGCCGTCATAAGGCTCGTCGACGCCGCTGATGATCCCGTCGGCCTGGCCGTAGGTGGTCGAAGAGCCGCCGTTGTAGAGCCGGGCGACGACCTCGCCGTTCTTGTAGACCTCGGCGAACAGCCTGGACGGATCGCCGTCGTGCGTCACGCCGGCCTCGTTCATCGCCGCCATCATGGCCGCAGGGTCCGGCGGCTGCGGCGGGGCGAACCCCGCCGGCAGCTTGCGGATCGCCGCCGAAGGGACGGCCTCCTGGAGCGACCGCACCGAGGCGAGATCGACCGGGAACGGCTTCGGGATCTCGCCGCGAAGAACGGCGGGCCCACCGGAGGTAATCGTGCTGATGGTCATGGCTGGCTCCCGACGTCGTTGCCAGCCCAGGAGCAACACCCGTGCCACGGCGAAACCCTCGTCAAATCAATGCGGCTCGCCACGCGAGACAACCTTGGCGGGCACGAACTGCCGAGCTTGCGGCAAGAAACGCGCCGGCGTTCCCACGGCAAGGCTTGGTAACCGCCGCTAAACCACGTCCCTTAGCCATTATGAGAGATGACGGGCGTATTGCTGTTGTCATGAGTTCAGGAAGCACGTCCCGAAATCACATCGTCGCCAACCCCGAAGGCCTGTCGGCGACCACCGTCCTGCTGGCGTTCGGCGAATGGCTGGACCAGCGGCTGGCCGAGGCCATGCGGCTGGACATGGACCTGGCGTTCCGCGACCGTCCGTTCGACATCGAGGTCGACCGCACTCCGGCCCTGGTTGGCTGGGAGCACCGCTACCTCGCCCCCGGCGCCGCCGCGCCCAAGGGCCGACTGTGGACCGTCTACCGCCTGCAGGACCAGACCGGCCGCCCGGCGCCTCTGCCCCGCCACGCCGACGACTATGCCGACACGGTGACGCCGCTGCTGGGCGAGCTGGGCTATCTGGGCGTGTTCGACGGCGAACCGGCGCTTTTTCCGGGGGTTGGGACCCGCTAAGCGGCCCGTATTTCCATTGAATCCCTTCCCTCCCCACAAGGGGGAGGGAAAGGCGGTCTAGGACCTCAGCGCCAGCGCCTTCACCTGGACTGCGGCGCCATTCGACCTCAGCACCATGACGTTGCGCCCGGCCTGCAACGCCACCCGAGTCAGCAGAACGCTCGCCCAGGCCGCCCCGCTCGGCGCCGCGGCGGCCACGCTAGCCTCGCCGCCGTTCACCGCCACCGACAACATCGCGCCATCACCGGTCGCACGCGCGGTCACGGTCAGGGCATAGGTTCCCGCCCGATCAGCCACGACCGTGTAGCGCAGCCATTCGCCGTCGGTGAAGTCCTCGACGTAAGCGCTGCCGTCAGCCTCGCGGGCAATATCGACGCCGTCGTTGCGATAGGTCCGCCCGTTGTTCCACGCGGTGCGCTGGCCGCCGGTCGAGACGTGGTAGTTGGCGGCGTCCCTGTCGGCATAGGCCTGGCCCGGGGCGCCCAGGTCGTAGTCGACCGCGGCGACCGCCCCGCCCTCGGCGCCGATCCGATGGTCCTTGAACGGCAGGACCGCGTCGACATGCGGCTGGCGCAGCATGGCGTCCATCACGTCGGGGTGGACGGTGTTGTTCTCAAACCGGACGTCGTGGCTGGCCAGGGTCATCAGGGCCTTGTAGGCCTCGTCGGCGGTTGGCTTGGGGCCCTTGGCGGTCCAGTAATCCACCAGCTTGCCGTAGCCGGGGTTGGCGACCACCTCGAGCGGCTGGTTGAAGCCGATCTTCTTCAGCGGCCAGAACGCCCAGCCGATCTCGTGGCGCTCGACCAGAGCGATGGCGTCGCGGAACCAGGCGTTGGAGTTCTCCCCGGACTCGCCCAGCCACAGCGGCAGGCCGGTCTCTTCCCGCAGCTTCAGATAGGGCGCGATCGACGCCTCGTCGTTGAGGTTCCAGTATTTGTGGAACGACAGGGCCATGTTGCCGTCCCAGGCCTTGGGCATGCCCTTGTAGTTGTTGCCCCAGCAGTTGCCCTCGATGATGATCATGTGCCGCGTGTCGACCTCGCGGATGGCGGCGGTGATCGCCTTGTAGTGGGCCCATAGCGCCGCCTGCTTCTCGTCCTTGCAGCCGTGACCCCCACCCTCCTTGGCGCTTGGGGGCCCATCGAAGTCCCAGTTGGGCTCGTTGATCAGGTCATAGGCCCCAATCGCCGGCTCGTCCTTGTAGCGTTCGGCCAACTTTCGCCAGAGGGCGACGACCTTGCGGCGGTTCTCGGGGCTCTCCCACAGCGAAGGCTTGGACGGATCGCGGTCGGCGATCGGCAGGTCGTTGCCCTGGCCGCCCGGCGCGGCGTGCAGGTCGAGGATCAGGTAGATTCCGTTGGCCTTCGACCAGGCCAGCAGGTCGTCGATGCGCTTGAAGCCGTCTTCCTTCCAGGTATCGACACCAGCGACCGGCTCCTGGTCCGCCGGCAGGGTCAGCAGGGCGTAGTTCATCGGCAGGCGCACCGAGTTGAAGCCCCAGGCCGCCATGGCGTCGATGTCGGCCTTGGTGGTGTGGTTGTCGAGCCAGGCCTGGTGGATCTTCGCCTCGCGCTCGGCCCCCACCAGCTTGGCGGTCTCGGCTCGGATCACATGCTCCTGACCCTTGCCCAGGGCCCCCAGCTTCAGCATGTAGCCTTCCTGCAGCATCCAGCCGCCCAGCCCCATGCCGCGCAGGATCACCGGCCGGCCGTCGCCGTCGACGATCCGGGCGTCCTTGGCGCGCAGATAGCCGTCGGCATGGGCGGGCGCGGCGCACAGCAGGGCCAGCGACGCCGCCAGGGCGAGGAAAGACTTCATCTGGGCAACCTCCCGTCGTCCGCCTCTGCGGGCGAACTGGTCAGGCCACTTTAGTGCCGCGAGATGACAACGTTGTCCAGACGCTGGACGCCGCGCGGCCTCAGCCGCATTTGACCTGCTGGACGACGCCGGTCTCGGGGTTGAACAGGATGTTCAGCCGGTCGGGGCGATAGTCCATGGTCACCGGACAGGTCGTGCAGGCCACGCGCCAGCGCGACGGATCGACCGGGGCCGGCAGTTCGGTGCGGTTCTTGCCGACGAAGGCCTGGGCGTCCTTCAGGCCGCACTGGTCCTTCTCGGCCTGGGGCGGCGTGGCGGGCAAGGCAATGGACGGCGGCGCGGTGGGCGTGCTGGGCGCGGGCATCGGAGCCGGCTCGGGCGCGCTGGAACACGAGGCCAGGACCAGGACGACGCCCGCCAGCAGGAAACGCTTCATGCCTGTTTCTCCCATCCGCGTTCGGCGCCCTGGCGCCAGTAGGACACGGGGTGGCCCGCGCCCTTGAAAGCCTTCCACCGACCCCGCGCCAGGCGCAAGGCCTCCTCGTCGCGGCCGTCGAACAGCACCAGGCACCGTTCGAACCCCGAAAGGTCGCCTGGTTCGGCCCCGTCGAGCAGGAACAAGGCCTGGCCGCCGTTGGGATTGTCCAGCTTGTCGGTCAGCAGCACCGGCTGGCGATCGGCCATCGGCTCGTCGGCCAGGCCGTGCGGCAGGAAGCTTTCATCGCGGTAGGTCCAGAGGTGGGAGTCCAGCGCGCGCAGGCGACCGGGGTCGCCGCCGCGCACCAGGGCCCGCCAACCGCGCCCCAGGGTCTTTTCCAGCAACTCGGGCAGCACCTGTTCCAGGGCGCTGCGTTCGAGGTGGTAGAACCAGATGTCGCAGGGCGCGGCGGTCAAGGGCTAGCCTTCGTACGCGTCAGCGACCAGGCGGTTGAGCAGACGCACGCCGAAGCCGACCGCGCCGTCGGGGACGGTCGGATCGGTCGAGGGCTTGCGCCAGGCCACCGAGGCGATGTCCAGGTGGGCCCACGGCACGCCGTTGACGAACTTCTGCAGGAACAGCGCCGCGGTGATCGAACCGGCCGGACGGCCGCCGATGTTCTTCAGGTCGGCGATCGGGCTTTCGATCTGCTTTTCGTAGGCGGCCGGCATCGGCATCCGCCACAGCGGCTCCCCC
>NZ_AKKF01000100.1 GCF_000281955.1 Caulobacter sp. AP07
CCCGCCACTAAGACTGGCTGGGTCCCGGTGGAGCAGCCAGTTAGCGCGGCGGCAGACGTCAACGAGTCGGTCCAGCATGGGCTTGTGCGCGGCTGGCGCGGCCTTGCCGACCAGATGAAGCGCGCCACAGCGCCAGCCAATCCGCTGGAGATGATCGGGCGGGCGGCGGATATGGCCGATAGAGTCTCTGCCTTGGTCAGCGCAGCCAGGCATAAGCCTATCCCCGCCGCCGCTCCGGCTCCTGCGCCCAAACCGCGTGACCGCTTTGACATCCCGTATAAGTCCAAGACGACTGTTGGACGCTATGCGGGTTCGGTCGCGGAAATGACGCCTGCCTTCGCTGCGCCCGGCTCGATTCCGGCCCGGATCGCCAACACCGTCATCCCAGGCCTTGGCGCTCAGGGCGCGGAGGACATTGCGCGTGGCCTGGGGGCGAACGACAAGGTGGCGGGCTATGCGCGCGCCGCTGGCGGCCTACTCGGCGGCCTCGCCGCGAATGTGCGCGTCAACGGCGCGCCCGCTGGCACTCCAGCCCGCGACCCTGTTCTTGACCGCGTCGCACGCGGTCAAGACCCGGCCCGTGTTCAGGCTCAAACGGCCCGCTATCGCGCCGCGAGTGTGCGTCCGGCCCTGATTGATGTCGTGGATGATGCCGCTCGGGGCACGGTCCGCGCCGCCGCCAGCCGTCAGACTCCGGCTCGTCAGGCCGCGACCGACTTCCGCGACGCCCGCGCCCTGGACCTGCCGTCGCGTGTCGGCGGACAGGCTCGTCGCATCATGTCGCAGGACCCGCGCACGCCCGACCAAATCCGCGAGACCATGGCTCGAAGCCGCGCCGCTAACGCCAGCGAGGCGTTCGGCGCGGTCCGCGGTGAAATGATCCCGCTGGCCGAAGAGACGGTCACTGGCCTGCGCTCCGACTATGGCCGCCGGGCCATCGCCGAGGCCGCGAGCCGCGAGCGTGACCCTGAAGTCCGCGCGGCCCTCAACCGCCTTGCCGGCGACGCTCTGGATAACCCGGGCGGGACGCAAATCACCATCGGCATGGCCGATCGCATCTCACGGGTATTGAACAGCCAGGCAGAGTCGGCCTTCGCGAGGGTTTGGACGGCGTTGTAAATTTCGTCGTCGTCGATGAAGCCGTCGCACGCCTCTTGGAGGAGCTTGCTAGCATCGTCCTTGGTGAACATTTCAGTCTCCGTGGTTCTGGCGAGAGGGGTTAGGC
>NZ_AKKF01000101.1 GCF_000281955.1 Caulobacter sp. AP07
CCAGCGCGTCGCCGTCCTCCAGTCGTTAGTCGATCCCTATGAAAAGCTTTCTTCCGCGGGCTGGCCGCGGGCTGGCCGGTCTGGCCCTGTCTGCATGCTTGGCGGTCGTGGGGGCGGGCTTTGCCGTCACCCCCGCCCTGGCCCAGGACCCGATCCCGCCGCCGCGGCATTCGGCGGTCGACGCCACGGTTTCCAACGGTCATGGCGGCACGGCGTCCTCGGCGATCAGCGTGTTCGTCGAAACCGAAGATTACGACGGCCTGGCCCGCAAGGCCGACGGCGATAAGAAATGGGTGGGGCGAGCGTGAAGATTTCCATGGTCTCGCGGCGCGTTTGCGCGCGTCTCGCCGCCTGCGTCGCCGCTCTGTGCGGCGCCTCGGTCGTCTTCCTTCAGCCGGCCTTGGCGCAGGAGACCTCGCCCCCGGTGGCGGAGGCTCCGCCGGTTAAGGCTTCGGTCACGAAGACGACCGACGAAGCCACCCAGGCCGCCGAAACCCAGGCCGCCGAAACCCAGGCCGCCGAAACCCAGGCGACCGGGGCCAAGATCGCTCCACCCGTCGCCAATCTCGCGCCCGAACCTGATCCGACCGATGGCGTGGGCCATCCGGCGGAGCTTAGGCCGCCGGTGTATTCGGCGACTGACGCCAATGGCGTGAACCTGATCACCGGCTCGTACTCGCAAGGCGAGCTGATCAACAGCATCGGCGGCCGCGGCGGTCGCGGGCTTGAGGCGAGCAACTCGTACTTTTCGGGTACGGGCCGCGGGTCGATGAACTCCTACTTCCAGCTCTCCGACGACAGCCGCTTCGTCTACACCAATCTGGTGCTGCAGGGCGAAAGCATGACCTTTCGCGGCAACCCGACCAGCGGTTGCTGTGTGCATGTGGGCGACTCCGTCGGAAGCTGGTCTTACCCGGGCTCGGTGATTACCTACACCGCGCCCGACGGCCGGGTGGCGACGTTCGAGAACCGCACCTGGAGCAGCAACAATCCCACGCCGATCGGGCTGATCACCAGCTTGAAGTATCCGACCGGCGAGGTTCTGACCTTCACGCGGGACGGCAGCCAGAACACCAAGATCGAAAGCAGCCTGGGATACGCCTTGGTCGGTCCGGGTGGCGGCGCCTTCTCGGCGCTCTCCCCGGTGGCGGCCAATCTCAGGAACGGCGGCTGCGACACCACGCAGTGCTCCGGGCCGACCTATGCCAACGAGATGGATCGCGGGCGTACGCTTACGGCGTCGGGTAGCGCTCCGATCGGCGGACCGTTCACGCTGACTTTCCGCAACGCGACCGGCGACAAGCCGCGGACCTACAGCCTCAACATTACCACCGACGACCAGGTCGAGCGGGTGACCTCGTTCACGGACGGGGTCTCGACCTGGACCTACAGCTACGTCTACGTGGTCGATACTTGGAGCTCGGTCGGCACGCAGTACTTGCCGACCGACGGCATCCTGACGACCACGGCCACCGGTCCGCAGAACTATAAGCGGGTGGTCAAGTCGCGCACCGGAAACGGCCACGTTCTCAGCGACACCGACAGCGAAGGCCACACGACGACCTATCAATATGTCGGCGACGAGCAGGGCCTGCTGGGCAAGGGCAAGCTTGTCCAGGTCACCATGCCGGAAGGCAACCGCACCTATTTCAAAATGGACGGCTATCGGAACGTCACGGCGATGTGGCGCATCCCGAAGGGCGCGGAGGCCGGCGTCGTCGATCCTGACTTGAAGTCGATCCCCGGGGCGACCGTCGTGCGCGCCGGCTACAGCTGCCGGCCGACCCCGGCGGGCGGGCAGAACTGCACCTCGCCCGACTGGATGCGCGACGCGCGCGGCAACCAGACCGACTACGCCTACGACGCTGATACCGGCGAACTCCTCAGCGCGACTCAACCCGCCGGCCCGAACGGCGTGCGCCCGCAAGTCCGCTACGCCTATGGCGCGTTCACGGCGCGCTATCTGAAGAACGGCGTCATGACGGCCGCTTCGCCGGTCCGCCGTCTGGTGCGCAGCTCGACCTGCGCGATCGGCGCGGCGCCGGCCTGCCTGGGCACGGCCGATGAAACCGTGACCGAATACGGCTACGAGGACAGCAATGCGCCCAACAATGTGCGGCTGACCTCGGTCACCACCCGCGCCGGCGACAACTCGCTGTCGGCCACCACGACCTACGCCTACAACGACCGCGGCGACGTCATCAGCGTGGATGGTCCGCTGCCGGGCTCGAACGACCTCGTCCAGGCCTATTATGACGCCTCGCGTTGGCAGGTCGGCGAGGTGGGCGTGGATCCCGACGGGACCGGGTATCTGCGCCATCGCGCCCGCAAGTCCGTCTATCGCGCCGACGGCCAGGTGTCGGCCAGCTATGTCGGCGTGGTGGCCGACCGTTCGGAGGCCACGTTCAACGACAGCTTCCAGGTGCTGTCCTCCTCGACCATCGGCTACGACGGCCAGGCGCGCGCGGTGCTACAGACCGCCTATGGGACCGGCGGCCAGGCCGTCGCCCAAAGCCAGACCGCTTTCGACGACCTCGGCCGCCCGATCTGCTCGACCGTGCGGATGAACCCGGCCTATTTCGGCGAGCCGCCGGCCTCGGCCTGCAATCCGGGTCCCCCGGGGGGCGATAACCCCGACCGCATTACCTTCACGACCTACGACAGGGACGGTCGGCCGCTGACGGTCACCTCCGGTTACAAGTCCGGCGCGCCGCGCGTCGAAAAGACCATCACCTACACCGACAACGGCCTGGAGGCGACCGTCGCCGACGGCAAGCCG
>NZ_AKKF01000102.1 GCF_000281955.1 Caulobacter sp. AP07
GGCGGGCGCGGTCAAGCCGCTGCTGGCGACGTACTGGGAGATCGCGCCCGACGGCCTGAGCTACACTTTCCACCTGCGGGGCGGCGTACGCTTCCAGGACGGCACGCCGTTCGACGCCGGGATCGTCAAGTTCAGCCTGGAACGCGCCCTGGCGCCCGGCTCGACCAATGTCCAGAAACAGGCGCTGAGCGTCATCCGCCAGGTCGAGGTGGTCGACCCGCGCACCGTGCGCCTGCATCTGAGCCAGGCCGACAGCAACCTGATCTATGTGCTGGCCTGGGGTGACGCGGTGATGGTCTCGCCCAAGTCGGCGGGGACGCTGGCCACCGCGCCGGTCGGCACCGGGCCGTTCAGGTTCTCCGGCTGGCGGCGCGGCGACGCCGTGACCCTGGTCCGCAACGACGCCTATTGGGGCAAGCCCGCGCGGCTGCGGCAGGTGGTGTTCAAGTTCATCGCCGATCCGGCGGCGGCCTTCGCGGCGATCCGCGGCCACGACGTCGACGCCTTCGCCGACTATCCCGCCCCCGAGAACCTGGCCCAGCTGCGCAAGGACCCGACGCTGAAGGTGATCTCGGCCTCCAGCGAGGGCGAGGTGATCCTGGCGATCAACAACCGCGCCGGCCCGCTGGCCGACGCGCGGGTGCGCCGGGCCATCCAGCACGCCCTGGACCGGCGGGCGATCATCGACGGGGCGATGTACAGCTACGGCACGCCGATCGGCAGCCACTTCCCGCCGCAGAACGCCGCCTATGTCGACCTGACCGGCCTCTATCCGCACGACATCGCCAGAGCCAAGGCGCTGCTGGCCGAGGCCGGCTATCCGAACGGCTTCTCGCTGACGATGAAGCTGCCGCCGCCCAACTACGCCCGCCGCAGCGGCGAGATCGCCGCCTCGCAGCTGGCGGCGGTGGGCGTCAAGGTGAAGATCGAGAACCTGGAATGGGCCCAGTGGCTGGACCAGGTGTTTGGCCGTCACGCCTTCGACCTGACGGTGGTCAGCCACGCCGAGCCGATGGACTACGACATCTACGACCGGCCCGACTATTATTTCGGCTACCGGAACGCCGACTTCCACGCCCTGATGACGGCGCTGAAGGCCACCACCGACGAGGCCCAGCGCGCGGCGATCCTCGGCCAGATCCAGCGCAAGATCGCCGGCGACGCGGTCAACGGCTTCCTGTTCCAGTTCCCGCGCCTGGGGGTGTTCGACGCGCGGCTCAAGGACTTCTGGGTCAATTCGCCGACCCTGACGGTGGACCTGCACACCGCCTATTTCGACACGCCGGACGGCGCGGTCGGCGCCGCCGAAGCGGTCAAGTCCGGCGGAAGCGGCGCGATCCTCGGCGTCGTCGCCATCCTGGCGGTGGCCGCCGGCTTCGTGGCGCTGCTGGCCCGGTTCGGGGCGGCCTATCTGGGCGGCCGGGCCGGGTCGATGGCCCTGACCCTGCTGGCCGCCAGCGTGGTGGTGTTCGCCATCATCCAGGTCGTGCCCGGCGACCCGGCCGCCTACATGCTGGGCCTCAACGCCAATCCCGAGGCGGTGGCCAATCTGCGCCACCAGATGGGCCTGGAGGGTCCCGTACCGCAGCGCTATCTCGCCTGGCTGCTGGGCATGCTGCATGGCGATTTCGGCCTCAGCTACACCTACCAGACGCCGGTGGCGGGGCTGGTCGCCGAGCGCCTGGCCGTCTCCCTGCCGCTGGCGGCGGCGGCC
>NZ_AKKF01000103.1 GCF_000281955.1 Caulobacter sp. AP07
TCGCCGTCCTCGGGCGCCACGATCGCCCCGTCCCAGCGGACGGAGAAATCTTCGAGTTTGGCAAGTCCGCCGGGGATTTCGGCCAGCGGCGGGCTAGGCCAGGTGTGGTCGATCTTCTCGTCGACCAACTTGCCTTTCGGGGTCTCGAAGTTCGCGCCCTCGAAATACTGCGCCGCCAGGCCGGTCTTGCCGTCGGGCGTGCGCAGATACTGGCTGGGGATCGTCGCCGCCGGGGGCGGACTGACATTGTACATCGCGCGGGTGACGGGATGGACCAGGAACGACGGCCCGAACATGAAGCTGTCGTCGATGCTGTCGGTCGCCCGGTCATCCGGGAAGTCCATCATCAGCGGCCGCATCAGGGTGTAGTGGTCTGACGTGACCTTCCAGCTCAGCCCATAGGTATAGGGCAGCAGGCGATAGCGCAGGCGCGCGCTGTCGGACAACGAGGCGTACACCGCCGGATCCAGCGTCTTGAACAGGTAGGGCTCGCGTTCGACGCTGGTGCCGTGGATGCGCATGATCGGGTTGAACGCCGCGAACTGCATCCAGCGCGCATAGAGTTCGCGCCATTCCGCATTCCGCTCGCCGCCGGGGAATTCCGTCACGAAGAAGCCGCCGGTGTCCTGGGTCCAATAGGGGTTGCCGGTGACCGTGACGTCGACGCCGCCGGCGATCTGCTGCTTGAAGGTCTTCCAGCTGGAGAAGATGTCGCCGCTCCACGACGCCGCCGCCGTGCGTTGCGCGCCGGCCCAGGCCGAACGGGTCAGGGTGAACACTCGCTTGTCGCTGGTCGCCCGCTGGCCGTCGTAGGTCCCCTGGGTGGTCACCAGCGAATAGGGATTGAGGTAGCGCGTGAAGTCGCCCAGGGCGTTCGAGCCGAGCGCCTTGGTGTCGCGGACATTGTCGGCGGCGTTCCACATGGCGCTGCTCACCTCGATCTCGGTACCGTCCATCCAGAGCGCGTCCACGCCCTTGTCGAGCAGGCCGGATTTGATGTGCTTGAAATAGATCTGCCGGCCGATCGGGCTGTAGGCGTCGTAGACGCGGGCGTGTTTCGAAATCCAGTGCGGCGGCGCGAAGCGCAGCCCGCGGCTGTCGAGCTCGTGGGCGAGCGGGGTGTCGTCGCCGATGGACGGCCAGATCGACACCATCAGCTTGAGGTTCATGTCGTGAAGCTGGCGGGCCATGCCCGCCGGATCGGGGTAGCGGACCGGGTCCCAGATCATCCCGCTCCAGCTGCCATCCTTGTCCGATCCCCAGTATTGCCAATCCTGGACGATGTAATCGAGCGGGAATCGATCCTCGCGGAACGTGCGCGCGACCTCGAGCAACTGGTCTTGGGTCTTGTAGCGCTCCTTGCTCATGAACAGGCCGAACGCCTGCTTGGGATACATGGGCGCCGCGCCGGTGAGGGTGCGGTAGGCGCCGACCACCGCGTCGGGCGTGTCCCCGGCCATGAAATAGTAGTCGACGCCGCCCGGCGCGCTCTCGGCCCACAGAGAGGCGTCGCCCGCCTCGTCCTTGAAACGCATCTGCGAGTAGGTGTCCCACAGGACGCCGTAACGCCGCGACGACATCATCACCGGAATGATGATGCCGACATTGGTCTGGACCAGCAGCAGATCCTTGCCGCGCCGATTGCTGGCGTCGTCGCCCGTGAAGCCGAAGCCGTAGATGGCCTCGTCGGGTCGAAGCACGAAACTGTTGACCGCCTCGTAGCTCGGCGCGCCCGAGATGGTCACCGGCTTGAGGCGTTGCGGCGCTTCGGCGTTCTCTTCGGTGTAGAGCTTGCCCCTGGGATCCAGGAAACGAAGCGCGCCTGTCGCCTTGCTGATTTCGACGCGCAGCTTGGCGCTGGTCAGGACCAGCGTCGTCGCCGTGTCCTCCACCGCGAAGGTCACCGGGCCTGGCGCGGTCGGCACGACCAGGCTGGGCGCGGTCCAATGGTTTCGGCCGAGATTGGCGTTCACCCGAACCGTGTCCGGCGCGTAGAACACCAGGTTCTTGGTCACGCCGTCGAGCTGGACCTGAACGCCGTTGCGCAGCCTGGCGT
>NZ_AKKF01000104.1 GCF_000281955.1 Caulobacter sp. AP07
GTTCGAACTTTTCCTTGGCCATCGTCTCTACCTTGCGCGCGTCCGGCGGTTGTCTGGGATCGTCTATATAGGGAGCTGGAGCGGGTACCGGGAATCGAACCCGGATCCTCAGCTTGGAAGGCTGCTGCACTACCTTTGTGCTATACCCGCCAAGCTAGCGGGGTCGCGATCGGCTCCCGGTCTCTGGCTTCGGGGCCCACACTTCTCGGGAGCTCTCGTCGCGCGTGGTGGGGGAAGCAGGACTCGAACCTGCGAAGGCGTACGCCAGGGGATTTACAGTCCCCCCCCTTTGCCACTCGGGACATTCCCCCAGCGCGCGACAGAGTTCCTTCAAAGCGGCCTTTCCTCATCCGAAACCGGCGGCGAACCGCCCGTCACGAAAAAGGAACAAAAGCTTCCTTGAGACCTGTGAGACGATGCTAAAGCAGCGCCGCCCTGGCTCTCGGAAACCCTCAGGGCCCCAAATCGGAGCGCGTCTTATAGTGTCCTCTCATTCCGAACGCAACGACCGGAGAAAGCCTTCTGCTCCCGGACGCGATATTCGTCACAAGCCCATGAAAAAACACGGCTTTCAAAAGAGCGGCGAGGACGCGAAGGACTGGATTTGGGGGACTCACGCCGTCGAGGCGGCGCTTTCCAACCCGGCCAGACCCACGCCGAGGCGCCTTTTGGTCACCGCCGATCGCGCCAAACGACTCGCCCCCGAGGTCGCCCGCCAGGGCTTCGTCCAGGTCATGGAAGGCGCCGACATCGGCCGCCAGCTGCCGGCCGGCGCCGTGCACCAGGGCATCGCCCTGAAGATCGACCCGCCGGAAGCGCTGTCGGTCTACGACCTGGGGACCCCCGCCCAGGGCCTGCTGGTGATGTTCGACCAGATCACCGACCCGCAGAACATCGGCGCGATCTTCCGCTCGGCCGTCGCCTTCGGGGCGCGGGGCGCGATCCTGCAGGACCGCCATGCGCCGGAGCTGTCGGGCGTGCTGGCCAAGACCGCCGTCGGGGCCGTCGACAAGCTGCCCTATGCGCGCGTGGTCAATCTTTCCCGGGCGCTGGAAGAGCTGACCGACCTGGGCTGGCGGGCCGTGGGCCTGGCCGGCGACGCCGAGCAGACCCTGGACCAGGTGCTGGACGGCCGTCCCACCGTGCTGGTGCTGGGATCGGAAGGCGACGGCGTGCGCCGGCTGGTCGCCGAGCACTGCGACGTGATGGGAAAAATTGCCATGCCAGGCGGCTTTGAGAGCCTGAACGTGTCCGCGGCGGCGGCGGTGGCGCTGTACGAAGCGTCGAAAGTTCGCCCGTAGGAAGAAACCAGTTCGTGAATCTCTCTTAACCGTTTTGATTTCGTCGCGATGACGTGGTTCTCTGAGCGCCTGTTCCGCAGGCGCTGCTGTGCGGAGAAATCGAACATGGGATCGGGGGACCCGATGTTGCATTACAAAGTCCGTTTGACGGCTCTGGCCGGCTGCGCGGTGGGCGTCTTGGTGATCGCGGGCTGTAGCGCCCGCGAGCCCGTCGAGGCGCCGCCCGCCTCGGCCGCGCCCGGCTATGGCGCCGTCGCCGAGACTCCGGAGCTGATGGGCGCGCCGCCGGTCGAATCGGCGCCGGCCGACGGCCTGCTCGGCGGTCCGGCCGGTCCGATCCAGGCCGTGCCCGTCCCGGTCCCCGTCCAGACCAGCAGCAGCTCGCGCCTGAAGACCTGGCGGCGCGCCGACGGCAAGCTGGTCACGGCCATGGCGCCGATCGCCAATCCCAAGACCCAGCATCGGGCCGTCCGCTACGCCCCCCGCGCCACCGCCGCGCCCGCGCGCCATCAGACCTACGCCGCCGCGGCCAAGCCCGCGCCGGTCGCCCATCCCGTGGCCAAACCCGCGCCGAAGCCGGCCGTGGTGGCCGCCGCGCCGGCTCCGCTGAAGCCCGTCGTCGCCGCCAAGCCGGTCGCGCCGCTGGCCAAGGCCCCGACACCGGTCATCGCCGCCGCCCCGGTCGCTCCCGCCCCGGTCGCCAAGACCGCGCCGGCCAAACCGCTGACCAAGCTGCAAAAGCTGCAGGCGGCCGTGGCCCCGGAAGCCACCAAGGGCGCCGTCCTGGCCTCGGGCGAAAGCCTGGCCAAGGGCCAGGAAGGCCAGGTCACCCTGTCGCTTCCCGCCACCCTCGGCGACATGATCAAGAAGGAGGCCCAGAAGCTGGGCCTGGCCAAGGCGGCCAAGAAGACCAGCGCCTATGCCGACCTGCAGGGCGAGGGCTACGAGATCACCCCGAACGGCCGCCAGACCGCCGTGGTCAAGGCCGGCGAGCCGGCCACCTTCGCCTGGCAGGTCAAGCCGACCCCCGAGGCCAAGGGCGCGCTGAAGACCGAGTTCGGCGTCGAGCTGAACGGGACCAAGCCGGCCCAGGGCTTCTCGCTCGGCTCGATCGCCAAGCAGGTCGTTCCGCTGCAGGACGTGGTCAAGGAACAGACCAAGGGCTTCAAGCTGGCCCTGCCCGACCTGGGCCGCTTCGAGACGGTCGACGTGCCGGGCCTGGGCAAGGTTCCGGGCAAGTCGGTGCTGGGCGGCGCCCTGGTGCTGCTGGCCCTGCTGATCCTGGTCGCCATCGCCCGCGGCAACTCGGCCGCCAAGTCCCGGGCCGAGCGTCGCCGCAAGTTCCGCACCCTGACCGACTACGGCCGCAACGAGATGGAGTTCGAGGCGCCGCAGACCTCCAACACCGCCTACGTCAACCCGATGGTCGCGGCCGCCGGCGGCGCCCTGGCGGGAGGCGCGGTCGCCACGGCGGTCAGCCATGGCCATGACGACCACGCGCCGGCCGAGCACAACCCCTTCGAGGCGCCGGCCCACGATCACGGCCATGACGACCACCACGTCGCGCCGCCGGTCGGCGCCGAGGCCCTGCCGGTCAGCGGTCATGACCACGTCGACGCCCATGCCGAGGATCACGGCCACGACGATCACGGCCATGACGCGCCCGCGCCCGCCGCCGATCCGGGCCATCACGACGACCACGGCCACGCCGCGCACAAGGAACTCGAGCCCGCCCACTAAGGGGCGCTTGCCAGACCGCCCCGCCTGACGCATTGAGGCCCGATGTTTGATGCGCTCATAGCCCAGGCGGGCGGGCTGGACGGCCCCTTCGCGGCCTTCCTGTCCGTCCTGATGATCGACCTCGTCCTGGCCGGCGACAACGCCGTCGCCGTGGGCCTGGCGGCCGGCGGCCTGCC
>NZ_AKKF01000105.1 GCF_000281955.1 Caulobacter sp. AP07
CCGCCCGCCGCACTGGCGGGCCTCGATGGCTAATCTGGTCTATGTTCTGCCATTGGCCTTCGCGGTGTTCCTGCTGACCAGCTTGGCCTCGCGCGGCGGCTGGGCCCTGGCGCCGGCCGGACTGCTGCTGCTGTGGCTGTTCCTCAACGCCCGCGCGCTGTGGATCGCCCCCAAGGAAGAGCCGGCATGAACCGTCCGCCCCGCCGTCCGCCGCTGGCCCCCAAGCCCAAGGCCTCCGACACGCCCGTCGTCCTGACCGAGGCGGAGATCGCGTTCACCCGGTCGCTGGTGATCCACGAGGACGACAGCGTCTTCGTGCTCAACAAGCCCGCCGGCCTGTCCAGCCAGGGCGGCCGCATCCAGGCCCATACCCTGGACGACCTGCTGTGGGCCCTGGCCCGCCGCGACCGGCCGCGGCCCCGGCTGATCCATCGGCTGGACCGCGACACCTCGGGGGTGATCCTCACCGCCCGCACCAAGCCAGCGGCGACCTTCCTGGGCAAGGCGCTGATGGGCAAGCGGTTCCGCAAGACCTACCTGGCCATCGTCACCCCCGGCGCGCCCGAGCCGCGCGGCGGCCAGATCGACGCGCCCCTGCGCCGCGAGTCGATCGGCCGCGAGGCCTATATGCGGGTCTGCGAGGCGGGCCATCCGGACGCCGAGACCGCCCGCAGCCGCTATAAGACCCTGGCGGCGGGGGAGGGCGCGGCCCTGGTCGAGCTGAGCCCCGACACTGGCCGCATGCACCAGCTGCGGGTCCACATGGCCTCGATCGGCCGGCCGATCGCCGGCGACAGCCGCT
>NZ_AKKF01000106.1 GCF_000281955.1 Caulobacter sp. AP07
CGCCTCGGGGCGAGGCCCACTGGTCCGGGGTCCCCACGCCGGCGTCGAAGGCGGCGGGGGCGGCGGCGGCGAAGCGAAGGAGTAGCGCAGACCAACGGTCAGCGATTGATCCTTGTACTGGCCTTCGAACGCGCCCGCATTCAGCGCCGCCGAACCCTTCGTCTGCCAAGCGTGGTCGTTGGTCGCGAAGTAGCGATAGGTGACGTCGACCTTCAGCTTGTCGGTCGCCTTGATCGAGGCGCCGGCGATGCCTTGCCAAGCGATGGCGATGTCATCGTCATCGACGGTCAGGTTCTGAATGGCCGGGTTGGTCGCGGTGATCGGGGTCGGGATGGCGTTGCTGAACTGACCCAGAGCGGAGACGTCGAGCCGGTTGATGCCGACGCCGGCGCCCACGAAGGGGTTGATCCACGAATCCGGCGCGAAGTCATACAGAACGTTGACCATCAGCGACCAGGAGTCGATCGAACCCGTCGGGCTGCCGCACTTCGGAGCGGCGGCCGAGCGGGTCACGCCCGGGGTGCAGAGGCCGGTCGGCTCGTTGACCCGGACGGGGTTGCCGCGAACGCTGGTCAGGTCGCCGGGGCGATAGCCGCCTTCGAGTTCCGCGCGCCAGTTCGGGTTGAATTGGTAGCCGAGGCGAACAAAACCAGCCCAGTCGTTATCGGCCGACCAGGTCCAGTGATAGTGAGCGCCGTCGGGTGCGTTCTGTTCCGACTCGCTGTTCACGCCTTCCGGCCAGTGGTAGCCAAGATCGACCGCGCCGTACCAGCCGGTCTCTTGGGCCGAAGCGGCGCCAGCGGCGAAGACCGCGGCCAGAGCCACTCCCGCCAGGAGTTTGAGTTTCATATCAAGAGCCCTCTATTGCCCTGCACCGGCCGAGACCGACCGAGCATTGTTATACCAAGGCGCGCGATCCGCGAAAGTGTCAGCAGAGCAACACTCGTCAGGTTTCGTCGTCCCCATAGACAAGACGACGCGAACACATGACCGCCCCACGAGATCAACTTCCGAGCGTATCGGCTGACTGTCCCGGAAAATGCGCCAGCATAGTACCGGTTCGCACGCGAATCCGCGCAGCGCAAGGCCTCCGGCGCTTTTTGAGGGGCCTGGGTGTGTAAAAACGTCGCAGATGCGCGGGATCTGGCCGGGAATGAGCAACGGGCGCCGGCTACCTCAGTCGAGGGTTCGCCGGTATCGCGACATGGCGGCGGCGGCGATCGCAACGACAAAGACGGCCAGGGCCAGAAGACTTGTCCACAGGTCTTCAAGTCCCAGCCCCTTAAGTAAAGACCCCCTCACCACGCGCAGGAAATGGGTCACCGGAATGACGCTGCCCAGCACCTGGGCCCACTGCGGCATGCCCCGGAACGGGAACATGAAGCCCGACAGCAGGATCGAGGGCATGATGTAGAAGAACGACATCTGCATCGCCTGCAGCTGGGTGCGGGCCGCCGTCGAGATCAGGAAGCCCAGCGACAGCGAGCCGATGATGAACAGCACGACCCCCAGGACCAGCGCGGCCCATCCCCCCATTCCGCCCGTGCCCATCGGCACCGCGAACAGCGCCCGCGCCAGGACCAGGATCACCACGGTCTGGATCAATCCGACCACCACATAGGGCGCCAGCTTGCCGATCATCACCTCGATGGGCCTGGCCGGCGTGGCCAGCAGGCTCTCCATGGTGCCGCGCTCGTATTCGCGGGTGACGCCCAGCGCGGTCATCATCACCAGGGTCATCGACAGGATCACGCCCAGCAGGCCCGGCACGATGTTGTAGGCGGTGATGGCCTCGGGATTGTAGCGACGGTGGATCACCACCTCGAACGGATCGCGATCGGCCCCCATGCTCGCGGCCTGGGTCGCCGCGCCGAGTTGGCCTCGGGCCAGGTCGCGGGTCAGCGCCGTGCGCGGGAGGCTGGCCAGGGCGGCGATCGCCCCGCCGGTGGCGGCGGGGTCGGAGGCGTCGGCCTCGACCAGGATCTGGGCCTGGTCGCCGCGCACCACCCGGCGGGTGAAGTCGGCGGGGATGGTCAGGGCGAACTGCACCTCGCCCCGGGCGATGGCCCGGTCGAGGTCGGCGGGCGAGCCGGCCTCCTGGACGATCTTGAAGTATCCGCTGTTGACCAGGGCCGACAGGGTCGAGCGGGCCATCGGCCCGTGGTCCTGCACCAGCACCGCGGTCGGCAGGTCGCGCGGGTCGTTGTTGATGGCGTAGCCGAACAGCATCAGCTGGACGATCGGCATGACCAGGATCATCGCATAGGTCAGCCGGTCGCGGGTGAGCTGGATGAACTCCTTGGTCAGCACCGCCAGGATGCGGTTCCAGGCCCCGCCTCCGCCTGAAGCCCTTCCCCTGCTTGAAGCCCCTCCTTTGCTTGAAGATTGGCCGCTCATTGGAAATTGTCCCGCGACGTCGCCATCAGCTGGATGAACACGTCCTCCAGGGTCGGCGACACCTCGGTCCAGGTGAACGGCGCGCGGCGGTAGGGCTTGATCGCCGCCTCGAGAGCGGCGCGGTCCTCGCCGCTGACGTGCAGGGCGGCTCCGAACGGCGCGGCCATGGCCACGCCCGGCGCCTTGGCCAGGTCGCGGCCCAGCCGGTCGGCGCCCGGCCCTTCGGCGCGGAAGGTCGTAAGGCCCGAGCCGGCGATCACCTCGGGCAGGGTCCCGCGCGCCATCAGCTTGCCGTAGGCGATGTAGGCGATGTCGTGACAGCGTTCGGCCTCGTCCATGTAGTGGGTCGAGACCATGACGGTCAGGCCTTCGGCCGACAGGGCGTGGATCTCGTCCCAGAACTCGCGCCGCGCCTGGGGATCGACCCCGGCGGTGGGCTCGTCCAGCAGCAGCAGGCGCGGTTCGTGCAGGATGCAGGCGGCCAGGGCCAGGCGCTGCTTCCAGCCGCCCGACAGGCTGCCGGCCAGTTGCCGCTGGCGGCCGGCCAGGCCCAGCCGT
>NZ_AKKF01000107.1 GCF_000281955.1 Caulobacter sp. AP07
TCCAGAAGTTCGCGCGGTAGGGCAAGCGTCCGTTACACCAGGGCGTCGCCCAGCCGATTTTCCACCGGATGGACATTCGATCCGATGAGGATCGTGTCCAGGCCGATTGATCAATCGGGCGCCGCTCCGTAAGGTTGAGCTTGGCGGTTGGAGCGGTGAAGGCTTCGATCCCTGGGGGAAGCTCTTCGCGTATGGCTACGATCACCGGCACCGCCGCCAGCGAGACGCTGGAAGGCACCAACGATGCTGACTACATCAGGGGCCTTGGCGGCGACGACATCATCAACGCCGGCGGTGGCGATGACGTCGTCGAGGGGGGACCGGGATCGGACCTGATCCATGCCGGCGAAGGCAACGATTTCGTTGATCTCCTGGGCGGGGGCAACAGCACCGTCTATGCCGGGGCGGGCGCTGACTCGATCCAGGTTCTCAGTCCAGACAGCCTGATGGTTCGAACGGTCAAGCTGTACGGCGAGGCCGGGAACGATCATTTCCTGGTCAATGACCTCTATGGCGGCATCGACTATCTGCTCGATGGGGGCGAGGGCAACGACGACTTCTTGCTCCAGTCGGGCCGGTCGATCGTGGTCGCCGCCGGATCGGGAGACGATTTCGTACGGCTGACGGGTGGGACCGGCATCGTCACGCTGGGCGATGGTCATGACCTGCTGAGGCTGGAAGCCGGCGGCATTGGCGAAAAGGCGACGATCCTGGATTTTCAGGTTTCGGGGGCGTCTTCCGATCGGCTGGAAATCGGCTCCTTTCTGCAGTACGCCGCGCCGAACTGGGACGTGACGAGCAATCCGTTCGCCGAGGGTTACCTTCGCCTGGTGCAGTCGGGCGCGGATACGCTGCTGCAACTGAACCCGTATCTCATCGAGGACGGTTTCTGGACCATTCTCCGCTTCTCTGGTGTTCAGGCCGGCACGCTCACCGCCGAAGCGCTCGGCGGCTTCGATCCGGCCGGCGGCCCGATCAGCGGACTGACCCTGGTCGGCGGCGCGGACCCTGATTTCATCCGTGGCTCCAGCGGCGGCGATCTGCTGCGGGGCGGCGACGGCGACGACAGCCTGGACGGCGCCATGGGAGCCGACGTCCTCGAGGGTGGGGCCGGCGACGACTCGCTGAATTCCTCGGACGGCGGTGACGACAAGCTCTATGGCGGCGATGGCGACGATTTCCTGGTCTACGACAGGTTCGGGCCTAGCGTGGACCACGTGTTGCTGGATGGCGGGGCGGGCGACGATCACATCTCGGCCTACGCGTTCCACGGCGCCGCTCCGCAGGTGCGGATCGAGGGCGGGGCTGGCGCCGACAGGATTTTCCTGCTCGCGCCTAATGGCGCGACCGTCAACGGCGGAAGCGGAATCGACACCGTCGACTACAGCAATGCATCGGCGGGGGTGACCGCCAATCTGTCGTCGGGTGTGGCGCGGACGACCGGAGGGGTGGCAACCGACACCCTGATCAGCATCGAAGCGCTGGTCGGATCGGCCTTTGACGACGTTCTGATCGGCCGCGACGGCGGCGGGGTGACCCTGGTGTCGAAGAACGCCGCCGGCGCGCCTGGCAACAGCTATTCGGTGGAGCCATCGATCTCGGCGGACGGGACCAAGGTCGCCTTCGTCAGCACTTCCAACTCCCTGCTGCCGGTCGACTACAACAATGATCGGGACGTCTTCGTGGTGGACCTGACGAAGGGAACGATCTCCAGCGCCTCCCTGGGCCTCTCGGGCGTCGACGCCCAATCCGTCGCCGACGTTCGCAGCGTCGTGCTGTCGGCGGACGGAACGAAGGTGCTGTTCAGCAGCGACGACGGCAATCTCGTGGCGGGCGACACCAACGGCAACTGGGACATCTTCGTCAAGGATCTGCTCACCGGCGTCGTCACTCGCGTCAGCACCGACGCGACGGGCGCCCAGTCCACGGCATCGCCCGGCTACTACAACAGCTACTACGCCACCTTTTCGCCAGACGGCGGCAAGATCATCTTTTCGAGCTCCGCCGCGAACCTGGTGCCGGGCGACACCAACGGCCTGGTGGACGTGTTCGTGAAGGACCTGGCCAGCGGCGCCATCACCCGTGTTTCCACCAGCGCTTCGGGCGCCGAAGCGACGGCCAATTATCCAGGGATTCCCGAAGCCCTGGCCGTCTCGCCCGACGGTCAGAAAGTATTGTTCACCAGCGCCGCAAACAACCTCGTCGCCGGTGACACCAACAACGTCAACGATCTGTTTCTCAAGAACTTGACGACGGGCGCGATTATTCGCGTCAACACGGACACGCTCGGCCAGCAGACCGCGGGTTTGAACCCTGACAGAGTTTTCGGCGGCGTGTTTTCGCCCGATGGAACCAAGGTCGCGTTCGCCAGCGACGCCATCAACCTCGTGGTCGGCGATACAAACAATATCGCCGACGTCTTTGTGAAGGATCTGCTGACGGGCGTGACAACCCGGGTATCCACCAACGCCGCGGGCGCGCAGATCACCTTCGCTTCCGGGGGGGGAGCCGGTTCGCCGGCCTTCTCGCCCGATGGGACCAAGATTGCGTTCGTCAGCAGCGCCGACAATCTGGTCGAGGGCGACACCAACGGCCGGGCGGACATCTTCCTCAAGGATCTTGTTACCGGCGTGGTGACGCTAGTCTCCACGACCGCTCTGGGCGAACTGGCCAATGGCGACGTCGGCGCGGGGCTGCAGTTCACCGCCGACGGCGACAAAATCGTGTTTTCGAGCCGGGCCGACAACCTTGTCGCGGGCGACGGAAACTATACCACGGACGTGTTCATCAAGGATCTGACCGACGGAAAGGACGTGTTGATCGGCGGCGACGGGGCCGACCTGCTGCAGGGCAAGGGCGGAGACGACTATCTCGATGGCGGGACCGGTATCGACACCGCCTCATATGCCTCGGCCGCAGTCGGCGTGACGGTGGATCTGACCCGCACCGGACTGCAGAACACCGGCGAGGGCCGTGACACCCTGATTTCCATCGAAAATCTCACTGGCTCGGCCTTCGCCGATGTGCTGACGGGCGACGGCGGGGCCAACCGCCTGGCGGGCGGCGACGGCCATGACAGCGTGTGGGGCGGCGCCGGCGACGATTTCCTCGACGGCGGGGCGGGGAACGACATCCTCGACGGCG
>NZ_AKKF01000108.1 GCF_000281955.1 Caulobacter sp. AP07
CAGCCGCCGGCCTCGGCCGAGGCCGGGGCGGGCGACGGGCGCGCGAATGAGGGCGACGGCCAGCCCGCGCCCTCTGGCGGACGGCGTCGCGGACGAGCGCGCGGGGCCGGCGCGGTCAGCGGCGCGCGGCCCTGGCGCGAGGATGCCGCCGGCCAGCCGATCGGCATGCCGCAGATCCATCCGCCATCGGACGAACCTTGAGCGCCGGAGCCTTTAAGTCGATGTCCACCGCCTTCCGCCGCGCCCAGGAGCGCTATGGAGACTCCTTGCCCATCGAGACGCCCTATCACCGCGCCGGTCAGATCCACGACGACCGCGACGGCGCCAAGCTCGCCGCGGCGCGCAACTGGCGGCTGATGGCGTTCGCCTGCGCGGGCCTCGCGGCCCTGTCGCTGGGGGCCTACATCTACGAGCGCCAGGACACCAAGATCGCTACCTATGTGGTGCCAATCGACCGTTACGGCCGGCCCGGCCGGATCGAGATGGCCGACCGCACCTACCGGCCCAGCCAGGCGCAGACCGGATATTTCGTCGCCGACTTCGTGCAACTGGTGCGGGCCAAGAGCACCGATCCGGTGGTGCTGCGGCAAAACTGGGTGCGCGCCTACGCCTTCGTCTCCGGCGACGCCAAGGCGACCCTGACCCAGCACGCCCGCGACCATGATCCCTTCGCCCGGGTCGGCGACGAGGCCGCCACGGTCGAGATCGTCTCGGTTCTGCCGCGCAGTCCCACCACCTACCAAGTCCAGTGGCGCGAGACTTTCTACGACCATGGCGCGGCCCTGCCCGCCCAGCGATGGACCGGGCTCTTCACCGTCGCCCATACCCCGCCGCGCAACGAGGCCCAACTGCGCGCCAATCCCCTGGGCGTCTTCATCACCGCCTTCCAGTGGAGCCGAGACCTATGAGCGGCCCTGTCCCGCGTTCGCGCCTTCCCGTCCCGGCCCTGGCGGCCGTTCTCCTGCTGGGCCTAGCGCCCGGCCCGGCGCCGGCCGCGCCCGATGGTCCCGCGTCCGCGCCCAAGCCCGCCATCTCACCCGTCGCGCCGATCCGGGCGGCGCGGGGGCAGCAGATCACCCCGGGAGAGGGGACGGCGGCGGCCGCGCGCCCCGCGCGCAAGCCCAGGCGCCGGCTCCCACCGAAGCGGCTTCGCGGCGAGGCCGCGGGGCCGATGGCCACCATCGCCCTCGCCAACGCCCAGGCCCGCGACTGGCCAACCCCGGCGTCCTACGTCAATTCGGCGCTGTATTACGACTTCGAGCCGGGGCGACTCTACACGGTCCACACCAGTCCCCGGTTCCTGACCACCATCGCGCTCAAGCCCGGCGAGAAGCTGATCGCCAAGGCCGCCGGCGACACCGTGCGCTGGGTGATCGGCGAGACCACGGCCGGAGCCGGCGAGGCCGCCCAGGTGGTGGTGTTCGTCAAGCCGATCCGGCCCGACCTGCGCACCAACCTCGTGCTGACGACCGACCAGCGCACCTATCTGATCGATGCGGTCAGCAACGCCGGCGGCGTCTATACCGCCGTGCTCAGCTGGAACTATCCGCAGGATCTGGCCAAGGCCGCGGCGGCCGAGCGCGCGCGCCTGGAGGCGCAGCAGGCCTCGGTCGCCTTCGGCGACGTCGCCATCGACCGCCTGAACTTCCGCTACCGCATCGATCCCAAGGATCGCCGGCCGCCGCGCTGGACCCCCGTGCGGGTGTTCGACGATGGGGCCAAGACCTATATAGAGTTCCCCGCCGATCTTGCGACCGACCAGGCCCCGCCGCTCTTCCTGCTGGGCGACAAGGACCGCGCCGAGCTGGTCAACTACCGCCAGAGCGGGACCTTCTACGTCGTCGACCGCCTGATCGACCGGGCCGAGCTTAGGATCGGCGAGGGCCGCCAGAGCATCGTGCGCATCACCCGCCAAGACGGCCCGCGATGAGCCCGGCCGGCCGCGACGACCTTTCCGGGGAGCCCCAGGCTCCAGCGCCAGCCAAGGCCTCGCCGCGCTCGGTGCTTGACGCCCCGCGCCGGCCGATCGCCCGCTATCGCCCCGCGGTGATCCTGTCTGGGGTGCTGGGCGTCCTGCTCCTGGTTGGGATCGGCTTCCTGATCGCCTTTGGCGGCGGCCGCAAGGCAGCCAATCCCCCGGCCGAGCCCCAGACCAGTCCCGAGGCGGCCACGACCGCGCCGATTGACCAGCGCCTGCCGGCGACCTATGGCGATCTGCCGCCGCCCAAGCCCTCGCCGTTCGCCCCCGCCGCGCCCGTGCCTGGAGGGCCTTCGCCCGACGGCCAGGCGCCCGGGGCGTCGGCCGGACCGCCCGGTCCTGTCGCCCGCCAGCGGGCCGAGGAGCGCGAGGCGGCCCGGCGAGCCGGGCCGTTCTTCGGCGGGGCCACGGCGCCTGGCCCTCAGGCGCCCGCGCCGGCCCAGGCCGGCTTTCCCTTGGAGGCGGCGGCGCCATCCGTCACGCCGGGCGACGGCGGTCGTCCCAAGGAGGCGTTCATCGCCCGCGCCGGCGCAGCCGGTCCGACCTATGCGCCAAGCCTGCCCCAGCCGGCGCTGTCGCCCTACGAGGTCAAGGCCGGAACGGTCATTCCGGCGGCCCTCATCACCAGCCTCAACTCCGACCTGCCGGGCCTGGCCGTGGCCCAGGTCACCGAGCCGGTCTTCGACCATCGCACGGGCCGTGTCGTTCTCATTCCTCAGGGCGCGCGGCTGATCGGCAAGTACGACAGCCAGGTCGGCCATGGTCAGGACCGGGTGCTGCTGGTCTGGACGCGCCTGATCTATTCGTCAGGCCGCTCGGTGGACCTGGCCGGTATGACCGGGGCGGACGCGACCGGGACGGCGGGCCTGTCGGACAAGGTCGACACCCATCTGCCGGTCCTGGCCCGGGCCATCGGCCTTTCGACCCTGATCTCGATCGGCGCGGCGGCGGCCCAGAACAGCCAGGCGCGCGGCAGCGACAACCTGGTGCTGCAGGACGGGGCCGGCGGGGTGGCCGCCCAGGCCAGCCAGACCGGCCAGCGGCTGGTCGAACGCGATCTGCAGCGCCCCCCGACCTTGAGAATTCGGCCGGGCTTTCCGATCCGGGTCATGGTCGACAAGGACTTGATCCTGCCGCCGCAAGTGGAGGCGGATCGATGAGGGCGCGCGACTCGGGCCTAGATGCCGATTCTTCTTCAATTCAAGACGTTTATTCGCGCGCGGCGCATTCCGGCCGGCCACCTTTACTAGTTCCGTCCGGCGGAATCGCGATCTTATCGTCCGCGCCATGACGACCGCACGCGACCTCGAATATCACGCGCAGTACCAGAAGCGTCTCCGGGCCGCGGCCCGGGCGCGCGGCAAGGGACAGCTGAACGCGCTTGTGGATAGGGATCTCATCGACAGGCTCGATGCGATGAAGGACGGGCGTGGTTTCACCAACCGCACGGCGGCTCTGGAGCAAGCGCTTCGCGAGTACTTCGAGCGGGGGCAATCGGAAAGGAACCAAGCCGTGAGCGCATAGAAAAACCCGGCTCGCCGAAACGCGCCGGGTTCTCCAGGTCATTCGCTAGACGGGATTGGCGTCCCGCCCGAGCTCTCAAGTCCTGCTCTTTCTACCGAATCACCGACATCGCTGCAATCCAAAAACGCGCGTTCGCGCGACGGGAACCTGTGCGCCTGCGGCCTTCTCAAGGAGGAGCAGGAAATGCAGACCGTCCAGAACGGGACTGGCGACGTGCGCCGTCTTGCGGACGCCCAATGGGCGGCCGCCAGGCTCGTCGACGCCTATGGGGGACTCCCCGAAGGGATCTCCAAGGCCATGCTGCTCGATCGTTTCGAGCGGGCCGCGCCCAGGCTTGGGTTCGGCGACGGGATCGTGCGCCTGATCCGCGCCCTGGTCCGCGTCACCCAGGAGCAGGACTGGACGGGCAAGACCCATCCGATCGCCTGGCCGTCCAACGACGCCCTGGGCGAGGAGTTGCAGCGCTCGCGCACCGTCATCCAGGGTCTGATCCGGTCCGCCGTCCGCGCCGGCCTAGTGCACATGAAAGACAGCGGCAACGGCAAGCGCTGGGGCTATCGCGGCGAACGGGGGCAGATCATCGAGGCCTTCGGCTTTGACCTGTCGCCCCTGGCCGTGCGTTGGGACGAGTTCGCCGACCTGGCCGCCGCCCGCGGGCTGGAGCAGGAACGTCGGCGACATCTCAAGCGCAAGCTGGGCGAGGTGCGCCGGGAGATCCGCACCGTCTGCGCCGACGCCCTGCAGCACGAGTTGCTCGGCTTCGACTGGAACGACGCCATCGCCCGAGCCAGTGGCCGGCTGCCCCGAACCCCGTCCCTCGGCGAGCTGGAGGGCCTCCTCGATGTCTTTTCCGGCCTGCTCACGGCGGTGGACGCCGCCTGGGTCAAGGCTCGCAAGTCATCAGATATGGAGCCCAGGGGCTTTGAAAGCCGAGCCCATAAAGAACCTACAACCCACCCTAAATCTGAAAGAACAACGTATCCAGCTCATCGAGAAGAAGTAGCGGATCGGTCGGCGCGACCCGGCCAAGGCGCGGGCGCCGCCGACCTCGATGGGGCCGAAACCCGGATCAGCGAGGAGGTCATCCCGCTGTCGCTGGTGCTCGAGGCTATCCCCGAAATCCATGAACACCTCGACGAGGTCGCCGCCGCCGAATGGGAGGATCTGGTCGATGCGGTGGCTCGGGTCGCCCCCTTGATGGGGGTGAACGTCTCGGCCCTGCGCGAAGCGCGGCAAACCTTGGGCCGCAATCGGGCGGCCATCGCCGTGGCGACCGTTCTGGCGCGCTGGAAGGACGGCGAGATCACCAGTTCGGCCGGCGGCTATCTGCGAGCCATGTGCGAGCGCGAACGCATCGGCGCCCTGCACCTGCTGCCCAGCCTCTATGGGCTAAAGGAGCGACACGCCCCGCGAAGGAAATCGCCTCCTCGGCGCACGGAGCGATGACGACACGGGCCAGGGCCGTTCCGCGCGCCTGGGCGCGGGTCTTGCCGAGGCGCGTTGCGTTGTCTTCGATCCCGAGGCCTTGAAGCTTGGCCTGAGTTCAAGGCCATCGCCGGCGCGTGCGTCCTGCGCGTCCATCCAAATGGAAATTTCCTTATCAAGTTAAGAAAAAATGCGATGATGGGCGCGAGCCCGCGCTCCAGCCGCGCGAAAGGGCCTAGCCGCTGGCCAAGGCTTCCCACGCAAAGGATTTTCATGCCCTTCGACTCGCCGCCCGCCGCTGAAGCGCCTCCCATCGAACAGGTGATCGTCACCGC
>NZ_AKKF01000109.1 GCF_000281955.1 Caulobacter sp. AP07
CCGCGTAATGCAGCGGTCCCCTTATAGGAGAGGGTTTAGGCGCGCGACGTGGCTTAGATCTTCGCCAGCCTCAAATCCTGATAATCATAGGAAAAATCCGCTAGCGGCGAGACGGCCTTCATCGTCGCGCCGGTCACCTGGCCGTCCTTGACCGCGAACACCACGAAGGCGTCCTCCTGCGAGCGGTCGTCGAAGCGGGTGCGGAAGGTGTCGCCGTCGAAGGTCTCCAGGGCGCCCTTCAGCGCCGGCGTCTTGTCGAAGGCGATCTTCAGGCCCTTCTTCACGACCGAAACGGTAATCGTTCCGTACCAGGGGTCGCGATAGGTTCCGGCATAGGCGGCCAGCGGCAGGGTCGGCTTGAGTCCCCCGCCCTTGGGGGTGACGGCTTCGGCGGCGTCCTTGATGGTCCTGGCGTCGGTCTCGGCCTGGACGCGCTTGGACGAGGCGATCCAGTCATAGTCGCTTCGGCCCTGCAGCCGGTCGGGACCGCCGTAGCGCAGGGACCGGAAGACGGTGTTCTCCTCGGCGTTGGTCATCACCATGATCCCCGACTTCCGGCCGGGCAGCAGGCCGGTATAGGAGATGAAGCCGGCCAGGCCGCCGGTGTGCGACAGCAGCCGCTCGCCGCGGTGGTCCTGGACGAACCAGCCCAGGCCATAGGCCTGCATCGTCGGGCGGACCGGGTTCTCGGCCGTCGGACCGTCGGCCCAGGCGGTGATGGTGTGGGGCTTCCACATCTCGCGGGCCGAGGCCTCGCTCCACAGCTTCACCCCGTCCGGCGTCGCGCCCAGGCCCAGCTGGACCTGCATCCACTTGCCGATGTCGCGCGGCGTGGCGTTGAGCCCGCCCGCCGCCCCGGCGGCGTCGAAGCTGCCGTCGAACGGCAGCACGGTCTGCGGTCCCATGCCGCGCACCGGCGGCCCCATCCGGGCGTGCGGCTCGGCGCGCGGCCGGTTTCCGATCATCGAGGGCAGGGGGACGCTGTCGGTCATCTTCAGCGGGTCGAGGATCCGCGTCTGGATGAACACCTCCCACGGCGCGCCGGTGACCGCGGCGATCACCTCGCCGGCCACCACATAGAGCACGTTGTCATAGGCGTAGCCGGTGCGGAAACCGGTCCCGATCGGCAGGTATTTCAGGCCCGCCACGATCTCGGCGCGGGTGTGCGTCGGGTTGGGCCAGATCATCAGGTCGCCGGCCCCCAGGGTCAGGCCGCTGCGGTGGCACAGCAGGTCGCGCACGGTCATCAGCCTGGTGACGATCGGGTCGCTCATCTCGAAGTTCGGCAGGTACCGGGTGACCGGCGCGTCCCACTCGACCTTGCCGGCCTCGACCAGCATGGCCAGGGCGGCGGCGGTGAAGGCCTTGGTGTTGGAGGCCACCCCGAACAGGGTCGAGTCGGTGACCTTGTCGGTCCCGCCCAGCCGGCGCACGCCATAGCCCTTGGCCAGGGTGATCTGGCCGTCCTCGACCACGCAGATCCCCAGGCCCGGCTCGTCGGGGAAGGCGGCCATCACCTGCTGGGCGTAGAGGTCGATCGCGGCGGCGGCCTTGCCGGTCTCGGCCGCCCGCGCCGAGCGCGGCGTCGCGGCCAGGGCCCCGGCCCCCACGGTGGCGAAGGCCGACAGCAGGGCGGCGCGGCGGGTGGTGGCGATCATGGGAGCGTCCGTGATGAAGTCAGGGGCGCACTGAAGCCTAGCCGTGGAGATGCGGCAACCAGAACCCTCTCCC
>NZ_AKKF01000110.1 GCF_000281955.1 Caulobacter sp. AP07
GGGGGCAAGGGGGTGAGCCGCTCATCCCTACCGCCCCGCCAAGCTCAGCTTCACGGCCGTCGCGAAATCCCGGTCCCGCAGGATCTCCCGCGCCGCGTTGCGTCCCGGATTGCCGGAAACCCCGCCGCCCGGATGGCACCCCGCCCCGCACATGTAGAGCCCCTTGATCGGCGCCCGGTGGCTGGCGTGGCCCAGCACCGGCCGGGCCGCCCACAGCTGGTCCAGCGACATGTGGCCGTGCATGATGTCGCCGTTGGTCAGGCCGAACTTCCGCTCCAGGTCGAGCGGCGACAGGATCATCCGGCCCAGCACCGAGGCCTTGAAGTTGGGGGCCCAGGCGTTGACCGTGTCGATGATCAGGTCGGCGGCGGCCTCGCGTTCCTCGTCCCACGAACGGCCGTCCCCCAGGTCCCAGGCGAACTGCTGGCAGAACAGGCTGGCCACGTGCTGGCCGGGCGGGGCCAGGGTGGAGTCCAGGGTCGAGGGGATCAGGATCTCGACGATCGGCCGCTTGCTGATCCCGGTCGCCTTGGCGTCGCGATAGGCCTCGTCCATGTAGTCCAGGGTCGGCGACAGCACGATGCCGCACTGGTGGTGCTCGGCGCTGACCTTGCCCGGCAGGCAGGTGAAGTCGGGCAGCTCCGACAGCGCCACGTTCATCCGGAAGGTGCCCGAGCCGTTCTTGTAGCCCTTGATCGCCTTGCGGAACGGGGCGGGCAGGGCCGAGGGCGCGACCAGCTTGCCGTACAGCAGCGACGGATTGAGGTTGGACGAGACGATCGGGGCCCGGAACTGCCGGCCGTCGACCAGTTGCACGCCCACCGCCGTCTTGCCCTTGGGGCCGTCCTCGACATGCACCGCCTCGACGGGCGCTTTCAGCAGGATCTCGACGCCCTTGGCCTGGCAGGCCCGGGCCATGGCCTGGGTGATCGCGCCCATGCCGCCGACCGCGTGGCCCCAGGCGCCCTTCTTGCCGTTCACCTCGCCGAAGGTGTGGTGCAGCAGCACATAGGCCGAGCCGGGCGTATCGGGGCTGGCGAAGTTGCCGACCACGGCGTCGAAGCCGAAGCTGGCCTTGACCGCGTCGCTCTCGAACCAGCCGTCGAGGAAGTCGCGGGCGCTCTTGGTGAACAGGTCCAGCAGGTCGCGCTTGCGCTCGAGAGACAGGCCCGCCAGCCGGGAGCCTTGGCGCAGGCCCCGCAGCAGGCCGGGCAGGCCGTCGGTCAGGTTGGGCGGGGTCTCGCCGGCCAGGTCGCGCAGCACGTCGCCGATCTCGTCCAGCATGTCGTAATAGGCCGGCAGGCGTTCGGCGTCCTTGGCCGAGAACTTGCGGAACTCCGCCTGGGTGCGCTCCAGCCCGCCGCCCAGCTTCATGTAGGACGTGTCGTCGATCGGCAGGAAGTTGGAGATCGGCCGCTCGACGATCTTCAGCCCATGGCCGTGCAGGTCCATGTCGGCGATGACCTTGGGGCTGAGCAGGCTGACCGTGTAGCTGGCCACCGAGTTGCGGAAGCCGGGATGGAACTCCTCGGTCACCGCCGCCCCGCCGACCACGTCCCGGGCCTCGCACACCGTGACCTTCAGCCCGGCGCTGGCCAGGTAGAAGGCGCAGACCAGGCCGTTGTGGCCGCCGCCGATGATGATGGCGTCGCGGTGCTGGACGGTGGCGGTCATGTGTCTCTCCCCGGTGGTCAGGGGAGGTTGCTATACGAGTGTAAAATAGGCAAGGGGATTGGCTCACCCACTTGCCCCCACCTGACCGCTGCGCGGTCTGTCCGCCCCCATAGGGGGCGGAGTTCGCGTGGCGCCGGCGGCGGGGCTCTTCCCCCTATGGGGGAAGACGGTCGCGAAGCGACCCGTAGGGGGCAAGTGCGCCGCTAGATCAAGCCGGGTTCTTGACGCTTGGCCGGTCCTGCAATCGTGCGTTCCAGGCGATCAGCGCCGTACAGTCCTCGGGCACGGCCAACTGCGCGTAGCCGGCGAACACCAGGCCCTCCAGCACCGTGATGTCGGCCATCGAGAACGCCTCGCCAGCCACATAGGGTTGGCCCCGCAGCACCTTGTCGAAATAGCGCATGCCGGCGATCGCCTTGTCGCCCTGTTGGCGGCCCCATTCCTCGCGGCCGGTCCAGTCGGGGCTCTTATAGGCCTGCAGCACGGGGCCCAGGCCCGGGGTGGCGTGGTGGAAATAGCCGCCGATCGCATCGATCAGCTCGGACTCGGCGCGCTTCTGCATCATGTGGATCACGCCCTTCTCGCGCGGCGTCCGGCCGGTCAGGATCGGATCGCCGTCGAGGTTGTCGAGATATTCGGTGATGGCCGTGCATTCGGAAATATGGAGGCCGTCGTCGAGCTCCAGCACCGGCACCGTCCCGGTCGGATTGATCGCCAGGAAAGTGTCCTGCTTGTGCTCGGCGCCGGGCAGGTCGACGTTCACGAACGTCACCTGGTCGGCCAGGCCCTTCTCGGCCAGGGCGATGCGGATGCGCAGCGGATTGGGGAAGCCGGGAATGTCGTGGATCTTCATGGGGTCAGCTCTTTCGTGTTGTCTACCTATCGATAGGTAGGTGACGCAATAACGTCCTTTCGCTTCCGGGAGTCAATGCCTATCTATCGGTAGGTAACTGGAGCGGCGACGTGAGCACGACCGACACGCGGGAAACCATCATGGGCGTGGCCAAGGCCATGGTGCAGGCCCGTGGCTACAACGCCCTGAGCTTTCGCGAGATCGCCAAGGACGTCGGGATCAAGAGCGCCAGCATCCACTACTACTTCCCGACCAAGGGCGACTTGGGGGCGGCGCTGGCCCAGCGCTACACCGACGACGCGGTCGGCTATTTCGAGCAGCTGCTGGTCGAGCCTCTCGACCTGGAGACCCGGTTCCGGCGCTATATCGCGGTGTTCCGGGCCGCCCTGCTGAACGACAACCGCATGTGCCTGTACGGTATCATGGCGGCGGAGTACGGCGACCTGCCGCCCGAGGTGCGCGCCGCGGTCGACGGCTTCAGCGAGGCCAATGTCCGCTGGCTGGTCCAGGTGCTGGCGCCGCGCCACCCCGGGGCCGACGACGTCCAGCGCCGACGGGCCGCCCTGGCGGTCTTCGCGGCCATCGAGGGCGCGCAGCTGGTGGCGCGCGGCCGCGACGACATCGCGGTGTTCGACCAGACGGTGGACGCCTACCGGGCGGCGGGGCTGATGCCTTAGGGTGGTGGTGGTGCGAACCCCCTCCGGCCCTCTGGGCCACCTCCCCCAGAGGGGGAGGATCTGGCGCGATCAGATGCTCCCCCTCTGGGGGAGCTGTCGCGAAGCGACTGAGGGGGTCTTTCTTCCTACCCCCGCTCTTCCCCCCGCGCCGTCAGCCAGTACATCACCGGCGTCGCCACCCGCGACAGCACCGTGCTCGTCACCAGCCCGCCGATGATGGCGATGGCCAGCGGCGAGTACAGCCCCGAGCCCTCCATCGCCAGCGGCAGCAGCCCGCC
>NZ_AKKF01000111.1 GCF_000281955.1 Caulobacter sp. AP07
TGGCCGGTGGCGACCGCCGAACCCTGGACCGAGGGAATGATCGCGGCCCGTTCGCCCAGTTCGACCTGGGCCTCGACGCGACCGGTGAAGCGGCTGCCGATGATGCTTTCGTGCACGAAGGCGTCGCCGACCTTCAGTCGGCCCTTGGCCGCCAGATGGGCGAGGCGCGCCGAGGTGCCCGTGCCGCAGGGGCTGCGGTCGATGGCGCGGTCGCCATAGAACACCGCGTTGCGGCCATCGGCGTCTGGGGCTCTGGGGGCGTCCGCCCACAACACGTGGCTGACGCCGCGGATGGTGGGGTCGAGCGGGTGGACCGGCTCGACCTTCTCGCGGACCAGGGTCCGGACGATCGGGCTGAGCCGCAGAATCTCGGCCGCGCCCAGGGCGTCGATTCCCGCGTAGGCGCCCTGGGGTTCGACGATGGCGTAGAAGTTGCCGCCATAGGCCACGTCGATCGTCAACGGACCGAAGCCCGGGACGTCGATCCGGATTCCTTCCTCGGCCAGATAGGCTGGAACGTTGCGAATCTTCACGGCCGTGACCTTGTCGCCCGCCGTCTCATAGGCGATGTCGATGACGCCCGCCGGCACCTCCAGGCGCAGCTTGCCGGGCTCGCGCGGAGTGATCAGGCCGTTCTCCAGCGCGAAGGTGACGATGCCGATCGTGCCGTGGCCGCACATCGGCAGGCAGCCG
>NZ_AKKF01000112.1 GCF_000281955.1 Caulobacter sp. AP07
GGCTCGACCCGGCGGCCGCCGTTGACGAAGGGCGTGTAGGCCGTGGTCAGCTTGAAGGGCGTGGTCTCACCCGCGCCCAGGGCCATGGCCAGGACCGGCGCCATGTCGCGGGTCACGCCGGTCTTCTTGGCCATGTCGACGATCTTCTTCATGCCGACGCTCTGGGCCAGGCGCACGGTCATGGCGTTGATCGACTGCTCCAGGCCCTTGCGCAGCGGCAGGGCCCCGTAGAACTTCTTGTGATAGTTCTCCGGGCTCCAGTCCTCGCCATTGGCCCCCTTCAGGGTGATGGCGCTGTCGACCACCACGCTGGCCGGCGTGTAGCCGTTTTCCAGGGCCGTGGCGTAGACGAACGGCTTGAAGGCCGAGCCGGGCTGACGCATCGCCTGGGTGGCCCGGTTGAAGTTCGACAGCGAGAAGCTGTAGCCGCCGACCAGGGCGATGACCCGGCCGCTGTAGGGCTCCATGGCCACCAGGGCGCCGTTGACGATCGGCACCTGCCGCAACCGATAGGCCGGCGAGGTCTCGGATTTCTCGACGAACACCAGGTCGCCGACCTTCAGGCCCTTGGTGGCGTTGGCCCAGGCCATGTCCTCGCCGGCGATCGCGCCCTCGCCCTCGTCCTTGGCGAGACGGACGGCTCCGGAGGTCGAGGTGACGACGGCGGCGCGCCAGCCGCGGCGCTCGGCCGGCGGCGCCTTGGCGCGGGCCGCCTTCTCCCAGTCGGCGTCGATCGTCTCGACATGACCCCAGGCCCCGCGCCAGCCGTGGCGGCGGTCGTATTTTTCCAGGCCTTCCATCAGCGCCACCCGGGCCGCGGTCTGCAGCTTTGGATCCAGGGTGGTGCGCATGTAATAGCCGCCCTCGTTGAGGCGCGGACCCAGGGTGGCGACACCCCGCTGGCGGACTTCCTCGACGAAATAGTCGGCGTCACGATAGGCGGCGCGCTTGGGGGCCGGCTGGACCACCAGGTCCTCGGCCATCGCCTTGCGAGCGTCTTCCTGGCTGACCCAGCCGAGCTCGGCCATCTGGCCCAGGATCCAGTCGCGACGGGCCTTGGCCTTGGCCTTGTTGCGGATCGGATGGTAATTGTCCGGCCCCTTGGGCAGGGCGGCCAGATAGGCGCACTGGGCCAGGCTCAACTCGGGCAGCGACTTGCCGAAATAGTTGTAGGCGGCCGCGCCGACCCCGAACGAGCGATAGCCCAGCCAGATTTCGTTCAGGTACAGCTCGAGGATCTGCTGCTTGTCGAGCGACTGCTCCAGGCGCCGGGCCAGGATCGCTTCCTTGAACTTGCGACCGATCGTGGCGTCGCTGGTCAGCAGGACGTTCTTGGCCACCTGCTGGGTGATGGTCGAGCCGCCTTCGAGGCGTCGGCCACGCGCGGCGTTGCCGACGTTCTTGAGCATGGCCCGCGAGAAGCCGCCCACATCGACGCCGCCGTGCTTGAAGAAGTTGCGATCCTCGGCCGCCAGAAAGGCCTGGGCCAGCTGCGGCGGGATCTGGTCGTAGGGGACGAAGATCCGGCGTTCCTTGGAATACTCGCCGATCAGGGTGCCGTCCCAGGCGTAGACGCGCGTGGCGGTCGGCGGACGGTAGTCCTGGAGTTCACCGGCGTCCGGCATGTCGTGGAACAGCCAGGCGGCGTAGATGGCGATGGCGAAGCCGGCCACGGCGATCGCGGACAGCACCGCGACACCGGCGATGGCGATCCATCGTTCTCTGGGCTTCAGATCCACGCCGCCTCCGTCGGGCGATGCACTTTCGCCCGCTCCATTCGAATCCTCTAGAGCGCGATCGGCAAAAACGTAAGCGGTTTTGCGGTCGCGGGGGCCGCCCACGTCCGACGCGTCGCCCCCATCATGGCTCTAGCGCGCATCGGGGAAGGCGCCAACGGCCCTAACGCGCGGCGATGCGGGTCTGGGCAGCGAAGTACGACTCGATCGAATTGGCTACGGCGTCCATCAGACGTCCGCGACCGGCGGAGCTTTTCAGCAGCTGCTCGTCGTCGACATTGGTGATGAAGCCCATTTCCAGCAGCACGGCCGGGATGTCGGGGGCCAGCAGCACGATGAAGCCGGCGTCGCGGTGGCTGCGGCGCAGCAGCACGGTCTCTTCGCCCACCGACTGCAGCAGGGTTTCGGCGAAGGCGGCCGAGCGGTTCTTGGTGGCGCGCTGCGACAGGTCCAGCAGGATCTGGCTGACCGCGCGGTCGCGGCCCGGCAAATTGGCCTTCATCAGCCAGTCGTCCTTCTCGAGCACCCGCGCCACGCGCTCGGTGCCCTTTTCCGACAGGGTGTAGACGCTGGCCCCGCGGGTCGCCGCGTCGGGGCCCGAATCGGCGTGCAGCGAGATGAACAGGTCGGCGTCGGCGCGGCGGGCGACCTGCACCCGCGCCTCCAGCGGCACGAAGGTGTCGGACTGGCGAGTCATGACCACGGTGTAGCGGCCGGACTTCTCCAACCTGGCCTTCAGCGCCTTAGCGGCGGCCAGGGTGACATCCTTCTCGGCGGTGTTGGCCCCCGACGAGCCGGGATCCTTGCCGCCATGGCCGGCGTCGATGACGATGACCTTCTTCAGGCGCAGGGCCGAGGCCTTGACCGGAGCCGAAACCAGGGTCGGGCGCAGGGCGGGCGCTTGAGCGCCGGGCGCGTCGGTGGATTTCAGGTCGATGACATAGCGATAGGCCGAGGCGCCGTCGCCCGGCGGCAGCAGGAAGCGTCGGCGGACTTCGGCGTTGGCCTTCAAATCCAGGCGCAGCCGCGCCCCGCCCGCGGCCTCGTCGATCGCCCAGCGCTCGACCAGCCCCTGCCCCGCGCCTTGCAGGTCGCCGGCCACCGTGACGTTGGGCAGGCCGATGACCACGCGACGATCCGTCGCTCCGTCGGCCAGCAGCTTGCCCGAGGCCGCGCGATCCAGGTCGATGACGATGCGGGTCTCGTTGCGGTCGCCGCCGAAGCGGACCTTCTGCACGCCGGCGGCCGGGGCCGGTCCCTGGGCCATGGCCACAGCGACGCCAGCCAGGGCAAGGGCGCCGACGATCATCGCCGCCCTCGCCCACCCCGTCCTCGTCGCGGAAACCAGAACCTTAGCCATCACGCCCGCTCGCCCTTGGCGACCAACCTAATCCAAAAAACGATATCCGCATCTTCGGGTACAGAAATCGTTAACCCCACGCGCGACATGCGCTCCGCCCCGACGTTCAGTCGAGCGCTTTTCTTTTATGATGCGATGTTGCTACACTATGGTCCGCGCGCTGAACGCCCTGATCGTCATGGCGGTGAGCGTGAGCGGTTCCTATCTCACGGACGCACTTGTATTCCTTCAGAATGCAAATCGCGTTCGCGGCCGGAATCGCCGGACTGAAATGAGTTTGGGCGCGATTACCAGCGTGAGGCACGAAGCCTTCGCCTGGATCGTCCCGCAGGGCCCGCGTCGGGCCCTTAAGCCGCCCCCGGCGTCGACGCTCCATCCGATCCGCGCCTTTCGGCGCGTTTAAGGAACACAGAAACCTTATGGGCTGCGCCGCACCCGACCGCCTTTGGCGACCGACCTTCCGCAACCGCTTCGGCGGTGCGACGGGCGGTGACGCGCGCGCCCTTCATTCATATCGGCGCCCGGGCCTAGCGCCCGCCGCGCGCCGTGGAGATACCCTTTATGTCGAAGAAGATGTTGATCGACGCCGCCCACGCCGAAGAGACGCGTGTGGTGGTCGTGGATGGTACCCGGGTTGAAGAATTCGATTTCGAGAGCCAGACCCGCAAGCAACTCCGAGGAAATATCTATCTCGCCAAGGTGACCCGCGTTGAGCCCAGCCTGCAGGCTGCGTTCATCGAGTATGGCGGCAACCGCCA
>NZ_AKKF01000113.1 GCF_000281955.1 Caulobacter sp. AP07
CGCGTGAGGCGGCGAAGCCGTGCGCCCGCCGCCCAGCAAAAAGCCCCCGACCTCGCGGCCGGGGGCTCTGCTGGTTCAGGCGACGAAGCCGAGGACTAGCGGATGACCCGCGCGCCCTTGCCCTTCATCACGGCCTCGACCTCTTCCTTGCGCACCATCGAGGTGTCGCCGGGGGTGGTCATGGCCAGGGCGCCGTGAGCCGCGCCGTATTCGACGGCGGCCTGGGGACCCTTGCCTTCCATGAAGCCGTAGGCCAGGCCGGAAGCGAAACCGTCGCCGCCGCCGACCCGGTCGTAGATCTCCAGGTTCTCGCGCATCATCGACTGATAGAACTCGCCGCCGGCATAGAGGATGGCGGACCAGTCGTTGATCGACGCGGTCTTGGCGTTGCGCAGGGTGGTGGCCGCGACCTTGAAGTTCGGGAACTGGGCGACAGCCGTCTGGATCATCTTCTTGAAGTTGGCCGGGTCGATCGACGAGATGTGCTCGTCCAGGCCTTCGACTTCAAAGCCCAGGCAGGCGGTGAAGTCTTCTTCATTGCCGATCATCACGTCCACGTACTGGGCGATGTTGCGGTTGACGACCTGGGCGCCGGCCTTGCCGCCCTGGCTCTTCCACAGCGAGGCCCGGTAGTTGAGGTCGTAGGAGACCACGGTGCCGTACTTGCGGGCCACTTCCACCGCTTCGATCACGGCTTCGGCGGTGTTGCTGGACAGGGCCGCGAAGATGCCGCCGGTGTGGAACCAGCGGACGCCTTCCTCGCCGAACAGCTTTTCCCAGTTCACTTCGCCCGGACGGATCTGCGAGGCGGCCGAGTGGCCCCGGTCGCTGCAGCCCAGGGCCGGACGCACGCCGAAGCCCTTCTCGGTGAAGTTCAGCCCGACCCGGGTGTTGCGGCCCAGGCCGTCGAACTCGCGCCAGATGACGTGGGACATGTCCACGCCGCCCTGGTTGATCAGGTCCTGGACCAGCCAGCCCAGGTCGTTCTCCGGCAGGGCGGTGACGACGGTCGAGCGCTTGCCCCAGCACTTGTTGAAGGCGCGGGCCACGTTGTACTCGCCGCCGCCTTCCCAGACCTGGAACTGGCGGCTGTTGCGCACCCGGCCGAAGCCCGGGTCGAAGCGCAGCATCACTTCGCCGAAGCTGGCGCAGTCCCACTTCGTTTCCGAAGCGGGGCGGATCTTGAGGACGTTATCGGTCATGCGGGATTAGGCCTTTCCACGAACCTTCTTGATCAGGTCCACCGTCTCGCGGACCTTCTTGGTGATGCCGGCGTAGTCACCCGCGTCGAGCAGCTCCTGGGTGATCAGCTTGGAGCCCATGCCGGCGGCGACGATGCCCGCGCCGAACCACTTGGTGACCGAGGCTTCGTCTGGATCGACGCCGCCGGTCGGCATGATGCGGGTCCAGGGCATCGGGCCCAGCACCGCCTTGATGAAGTCCGGGCCGCCGACCGACGAGCCGGGGAACACCTTGACGATCTCGCAGCCCAGCTCTTCGGCGTAGGAAATCTCGGAGGCCGAGCCGCAGCCGGGCGAATAGGGGATTTTGCGGCGGTTGCAGACCTTGGCGACGTCGGCGTTGAGGATCGGGCCGACCACGAACTTGGCGCCGTTGGCGATGTAGATGCCGGCGGTCGGCGCGTCGACGATCGAGCCGACGCCCATGATCACGCGCGGGTCGGCCGAGGCGAAGTGACGGGTCACCTCGTAGAAGACGTGGCTGGCGAAGTCGCCGCGGTTGGTGAACTCGATGCAGGGCGCGCCGCCGTCGGCGCAGGCCTGGATCACCTTTTTACAGACCTCGACGTCGGGGTGATAGAACACCGGGATGACGCCCTGGTCCATCAGCGCCGTCAGAACGGCCATGCGGTCTTTCACCATCGGTACTGCTCCTCAAAGGATCGATCTTGCGTCTGGCCCTGCTGGCGGGCCTCGGCGTGGAAGATTTCGCCGCGATCGGCGCTGGGCGACCGTTTAGACCGCGTCGCGGGCGGACGCCACACCGCAGGCTCCCCCAACGTCAATTCCCCACGCCAATTCCATGACTCTCTTGAGATCGTCCTTCGTTTCCATCCCGCCCGGAGCGCCGCCCCGATTGCCTCGGGTCCTGGCGCTGAGGCCGTCTCAAATAGAGGGCGTCGGGCTGAAGCCCGACGCCCGAGTTTGCGCAGGAGCGAACTCAGAAAGAGCCGCGAACGCTTGGGACCGGGCAGACCAGTCCGAAACGTCATGAGACCGGGAGAAAAAGTGGTCTGACCACTTTGTCACCGGTGTCATTGAGGAATTTACTCCGAAGCCTCGCCTTGTGCAAGCGGGTTAAAAACGGTGTTTTTCGTTTTGACGATATTGCCGAAAATGGCGCGCGGGACAGGAGGGGACACACACTCACGGCAAGCACGCGGCCAAGTCTGGCGACGCCGTGGGGTGAGTGTGTGTCCCCGATCCAGCCCCTGCCCTCACCCGGTGTTGCGCAGGCCCGCCGCGATGCCGGCCACGGTCAGCTGGATGGCCAGGCGCACGTTCTCGTCCTGGTCGCCGGCCCGGCGGCGGGTCAGCAGTTCCAGCTGCAGGTGGTTCAGCGGATCGACCGACAGCCCGGCCAGGGCGACGGACTCCGAAAGCTCCGGCTGGTTGTCCAGCAATGCGGCGCCGCCGCGGATCGCCAGGGCGATCTGGCTGGCGTTGTCGTGCTCGCGGTGAATGGTGTCGAAAATCCGCTGGGCGTCGGCCTTGTCGGGCGACAGGGCCATGTACCGGGCGGCGATACCCATGTGGCTCTGGGCCAGGGCCAGCTCCATGTTCGACAGCAGCGCACCGAAGAAGTCGAAGCCGCCGGCCAGGTCCTGAAGTTGCTGCGTGGAGAGCCCGGCCCGTTCGACGCCCGAGGCGAAGCCGTACCAGCCTGGCAGCATGAAGCGGGCCTGCGACCAGCTGAACACCCACGGGATGGCCCGCAGGTCCTCGATCTTGCGGCTGGCGGTGCGCGAGGCGGGCCGGCTGCCGATGTTGAGGCCGACGATCTCGCCGATCGGCGTGGCCGACCAGAAGAAGTCCTCGAAGGCCGGGTCGTCGTACACCAGGGCCCGGAAGCCGTGGAACGAGGCCTCGGCCAGCGCCGTCATCGCCGCCTCGACCTTGGGGTCGGGACGGTGAGGCTCGCGCTCGCTGGCCATCAGCACCGCGGCGGCCAGGCCGTCGAGGTTGCGGCGAGCGGTGGGCTGATCGCCGAACCGGCGGGCGATCATCTCGCCCTGCTCGGTCATGCGGATGCGGCCCTGGACGGTGCCCGAGGGCTGGGCCATCACCGCCTCGGCGGCCGGTCCCCCGCCCCGCCCGACCGAGCCGCCCCGGCCGTGGAACAACTGCAGGCCGACGCCCATGCGCTCGGCCTCGAACGCCAGGGCCGAGGCGCCACGCGCCACGCCGCGGCGGGAGGCCACGTAGCCGCCGTCCTTGTTGCTGTCGGAATAGCCGAGCATGATCTCCTGCACCGGCCGGTCCCCCAGGATGGTGCGGCTGATCGGCAGCTCCAGCCACTGGCGCA
>NZ_AKKF01000114.1 GCF_000281955.1 Caulobacter sp. AP07
CACCCGCCGTTGCGGATGCCGGCGATCATCGAGGCGTGGTTCTGGGCGTCGGAGAAGATGACCAGGCCCGGCAGGATCTTCTGCAGGGCCGACAGGCTGGCCTCGTTGGAGACGTAGCCCGAGGTGAACAGCAGGGCCGCTTCCTTGCCGTGCAGATCGGCCAGTTCGGCCTCCAGCTCGACATGGTGGTGGTTGGTGCCCGAGATGTTGCGCGTGCCGCCCGAGCCCGAGCCGTGGTCGTCGATCGCCGCATGCATGGCGTCCAGCACCACGGGGTTCTGACCCTGGCCGAGATAGTCGTTGGAGCACCAGACCACGATCTCGCTCTCGCCGCCGTCCGGACGGGTCCAGGTGGCGCGCGGGAAGGCGCCGCGATGGCGCTTCACATCGGCGAACACCCGATAGCGGCCCTCGTCACGGATCTGGTCGACGGCGCTGCGGAACGCGGCTTTGTAGTTCATGGCATCTTTACCCGACGGACTTTGGCGAGTCCGATCGGTCCCTTCTCAAGGCTTGGCTTTTCGCACCAGCGACGCGCCCTGTCCACATAGGGACGATTACCTACGAAGACCAACGCGCGAACGGCCGCCTTGTCTTCGTGAGTGAACAGGCCCGCCGCGCTCCGAGCGACTCAGCTCAGTTGCGACAACTTTCCCCGTAGCATCTGCAGCACGGCGGAGAAGTCCTTGCCGCCGAATCCGTTGCCGTCGAACAGGGCGTAGAGCGCCTCGGCCTGGGCGCCCATCGGGGTGCTCGCCCCGGCCTTGGCGGCGGCGTCCTGGGCCAGCTTCAGGTCCTTGAGCATCATCGCCGTGGCGAACCCGCCGTCGTAGTTCCTGTCGGCCGGGGTCGAGGGGCCGACGCCGGGGACCGGGCAATAGGTCGACACCGACCAGCACTGGCCCGACGACTTGCTGGCGATCTCGAAGAACCGGTCGGCGGCCAGGCCCAGCTTCTCGGCCAGGGCGAAGGCCTCGCAGGTTCCCAGCATCGAGACGCCCAGCAGCATGTTGTTGCAGATCTTGGCCGCCTGCCCCGCCCCGTGGTCGCCGGCGTGGATGGTCACCCGCGACATCGGTTCCAGCGCCGCCTCGACGGCGGCGAAGTCGGCGGCGTCGCAGCCGACCATGAAGGCCAGGGTCCCCGCCTCGGCGGCCATGGTCCCGCCCGAAACCGGCGCGTCGGCGAAGCGGAAACCCGCCGCCTTGGCCTGGGCGGCCACCGCACGGGCGCTCTCGACGTCGATGGTCGAGCAGTCGATCAGCAAGGCGGTCTTGGGCGCGGCGCTCAGGATCTGATCGCTGTAGACCCCGCGCACATGCTGCCCGGCCGGCAGCATGGTGATCACGACCTCGGCGTCCTTGACCGCCTCGGCCACCGAGGCCGCCGCATGGCAGGCGGCC
>NZ_AKKF01000115.1 GCF_000281955.1 Caulobacter sp. AP07
CGGCGGCCCCCGCCTCGTCACCGTCTCGAATGGCTTCGAAGGCGCGGCGCATCGCCTTGGATCGAGCCGCCACCGACCCGCGTCCCCGGCGGGCCTCGAACAACAGTTGAGCCTCGACCAGGCCCGACAGGGAGCGCATCACGGGTCGGTCCGAAGCCGCGCAGATCGTCAGCCTGAAGGTGCGTTGAATGACTCGGGCAGCCAGGTCCGACGGGTTGGCGGCAAGATCCGTCAAGCATTGCCGCAAGGCCTCCAGGTCGTCCAACGAGCGCCGCTTGGCCGCCCGGCGCGCCGCCTCGCACTCGAGTCCGAGACACATCGCCCTCAGGTCTTCGCCGAACACTGGGTTCTCGCCGGCGCTCAAGCGCCACCTCAAGACATCGCGATCAAAGTGGCTCCAGTGCTCGACTCCCTGGACCGTGGCCCCGATGCGCGTCTTGACGCTCAGGAACCCCTTCGCGGTCAGGCCTCGAATGGCCTCGCGCAGGAACGAACGCGAGACCTGGAAACGGCGCAGCAACACCGCTTCGCTCGGAAAGCCGGTCACGTCATAGACGCCATCCATGATCTCAAGAGCCAAGGCGCGCAGCACCTGGTCGTGCGTCGAGCGCGGACGCTCCAGACCCAGGCCCGGCCAGGATGACGGCCCGCCATCGCCGGCGACCTCGTCTCGCCAAGGCGCGATCAAGAGCGTCTCCTCTGCCGGCAAGGCCCCGTCGGCGCCGCTGCGATCTCCTTCAACACCACCGGGTTCACCGGCGGGAGCCGTCGGCGAG
>NZ_AKKF01000116.1 GCF_000281955.1 Caulobacter sp. AP07
GTGGCGCGCCGGCGCGCCAAGGCTACGCATCGTCGGCTGAACCATGGGTCCCGGGCACAAGGCCCGGGATGACGGACTATTTGCGAGAGCGAGAACGGTCGGAATCAAAGGTCGTTGGGACAACCCGCTGAAGACGAACCTGCCCCAACCGAACGCTTGTTCGAAATCATCTGGGCAAGGCGCGGCTTCTCCGCCAAGCTCGTCCGATGTCAGAGCATCCCGCCGACCCGATCCGACCCGCCGCCACCATCCTGCTGCTGCGCGATGCCCAGACGGACGCTGCGGCGTTCGAGGTGCTGATGGTCAAGCGCCACCACCAGATCGACTTCGCGGCCGGGGCCCTGGTGTTCCCGGGCGGCAAGAGCCACGCCGGCGACCACGACCCGGCGTGGCGCGACCACGCCACCGGCTGGGAGAGCGTCGGCGAGGACGGCGCCGCCCTGCGCATCGCCGCGATCCGCGAGGCCTACGAGGAGGCGGGGGTGCTGCTGGCCCGCGACGCGGCCGGCCAGACCTATGTCGGCGAGGCGGCGATCGACGTGCGGGCGGCGGTGGCCGAGGACCGCATGGCCTTCCTCGACGTGGTCCGCGACCTGGGCCTGAAGCTGGACCTGGCGGCCCTGACCATCTTCGCCCGCTGGATCACCCCGCCGCTGATGGCCAAGCGCTTCGACACCTGGTTCTACGTCGCCCACGCCCCCCTGGCCCAGCTGGCGATCTGCGACGGCCACGAGGCGGTCGACGCCGAATGGATCGCCCCGGGCGAGGCCCTGGCCCTGGCGGCCTCGGGCGCACGCAAGCTCATCTTTCCAACGCGGATGAACCTGCAACTGCTGGCGGAGAGCGCCAGCCCGATCGCGGCGATCGAGACGGCGCTGGCCCGGCCGCTGGTCACCGTCGAGCCCTGGGTCGACGGCCCGTCGCTGCGGATCCAGCCGGACGCCGGGTATGGGGCGGTGGCGGAGCCGCTGTCGGCGCTGTGAGGGCGGGTGGCGGCATGCCAGTTGGGGCGGGTCAGAGGTCTTGAATTGTCTGAGCATTTCAGGTCATTGGCGCGATCATCTGACCGCAACCGAAGTGGGAAGTCTTTGAAAGCGCCGCCAACTCAGGGGCAGTGGACGCGAATGATCCATTTCTCGTTGGATTTACGGCGAAAGCGCCGAACGAGGGACGGCAAGAAGGAGGCGCGCGCGTGACAATCGCCTTGGTAATTTGTAGGAGTAAAAGCGGCGTGGGGGTGAGGCGTCGGCGATAGGACTGGAGTGCGGCTATGGGGCGAGCCAGAAGGACGACCTCGTTGGCGGGATCTGCGTCGCGGCGCCTGGTCATGGGGGGGCTGGTCGCGGCCTGCATTCTGGTTTCCACCGCCCACGCTCAGGCAAGGACGGATACGTCCGCGCCCGCCGGGCTCGACGCGAACGGTCACCTCCAGGCCGTCTCCGTGCCGCAGGCCCGGGGTTTCGCTCACGCCAGGCTGCGCAACGGCGT
>NZ_AKKF01000117.1 GCF_000281955.1 Caulobacter sp. AP07
GCGGCTTGCCGGCCGCCGTCACCGCCCGCGACCTCAATAGCGGCACCAACTTCCGCCGCGCCCGCCTGGGCGTCGACGGCAAGGCCTTCAAGAACTTCGACTACGGCGTGCTGCTGGACTTCGGCGGCGCGGGCACGGACGGCGCGGGCCAGCTGCAGGAGATCTACCTCCAATACAACTACGCGCCGTTCAAGGTGAAGGTCGGGGCGTTCGCGCCGAACCTGGGCCTGGAGGACGCCGCCTCGACCAACGGCTCGCTGTTCCCCGAACGCCCCTCCGGCTCCGAAGCCACGCGCGGCCTGGCCGGCGCCGACCGCCGCATCTCGCTGCAAGCCCAGGCCCTGGGCGAGCGCTGGCTGGTCTCGGGCGCGGTGACCGGGGCCAAGGCCGGCGACGGCGCCACCTTCGACGAGCAGCTGGGCTATGTCGGCCGCATCGCCTTCATCCCGTTCAGGGGCTATGACTGGCTGACCCATGTCGGCGTCAACGCCAGCCGGATCGCCCAGCCGGCCCAGATCGCCGTGGCCGGGGCCTATCCGATCACCGTAGAGGACCGTCCCGAACTGCGCACCGACGGCACGCGCCTGGTCAGCAGCGGGGCCATCGACTCGTCGGGCGCCCGCCACTACGGCTTCGAACTGGCCGCCCAGAAGAAGAACTTCCTGATCCAGGGCGAGTATTTCGACATCGCCCTGGACCGCCGCAACCGCGCCGCCAACGTCACCGACCCGAAGTTCAGCGGCTGGTACGTCGAGGGCGGCTGGGTGCTGACCGGCGAGACCCGCAAGTACAACGCCGCGAATTTCGCCTTCGACGCCCCGACCATCGACAACCCGTTCGACCCCAAGGCCGGCAAGTGGGGCGCCTGGGAACTGGCGGCCCGCTATTCGGTGCTCGACCTGAACCACCACGAATATTCCACCGTGCCGGCCGACCGGGTGCGCGGCGGCGTGCAGGAGATCGTCACCGCCGGGATCAACTGGTTCCCCAATTCGGTGACCAAGTTCTCGCTGGACTATCTGGACGTCGACGTCGACCGCCGCGACACGGCGGGCGCG
>NZ_AKKF01000118.1 GCF_000281955.1 Caulobacter sp. AP07
ACGGCGTCGATCCGGCCGGCGTTCTGGCGCTGGCGCAGCGTACCGCTCAGAGTGACGTTGGTGATCGGGTCCTCGATGCGGTTCCAGAACGCCGTGGCCGCGACCAGGCCCTTGTCGCCCTTGCGCGACACGCCCAGCTCGAAGCCCTGCAGCCGCTCGGGCTTCAGCGCCGCATTGGCCTCGGTGATGTCGTTGCCGACCCGGAACGGACGATGCAGTTCGTTGAGCGAGGCCGGCCGGAAGCCCGTATAGCCCGAGGCGCGCAGGACGACGTCGTTGGCCAGTTCCCGCTTCACGCCCAGGCGGCCGCTGACCACGTTCCCGTCGCGGTCGGCCGGATGCGAGTCCAGGGTCACGGCGCCCGTCGCCGCATCGCGCTCGACGCGGTGGCCGTCGGTGTTCTCCCAGTGGTCCAGCCGCAGGCCGCCGGCCACCAGCCACGGGCCCGTCGTCCAGGAGCCGTCGGCATAGGCCCCGACCACCGAGGTCTCGCCGCCGGCCACGCGGGTCCGGGTGTAGGCGCCGTTCATGTAGCGGAAACGCTCGCGCACCTCGCCGTCGTTGAAGCGGGCGTCGGCGCCCAGTTCCCACTCCAGGCCGCCGACCTTGCGGCGCAGGGCGGCGTTGAGACCCTTGCCGGTGGCCGGGGTCTTGTCCTGGCTGTTGGCGGGGGTGGTGGTCGCGCGGTCGGCCGCGACGGCGACCGAGCTGTTGAACAGGTCGCTGGTCCGCCGCCAGGCCTGCAACCGCCAGCCCAGGGCCGCGCCGCGCGGAGCCTTGACCAGGGTGGCGCTGAACACGTTGCCCGAGGCGTTGGCCCGCGCCCCGGCCAGGCCGGCGCCGCGGTCCTCCTCGAAGAAGCCGCCGCGCAGCGACAGCAGGCCCAGGGCGGTGGCCATGTCGACGCGGCCGGCGATGCTCTTGGCTTCCAGGTCGGTCCGGGTGTCGGCCGCGCCCCGGCGGTCGCCGCGCACCGGCACGTAGCCGTCGGACTTGTCGTAGGACGCCGCCCCGAAGAACTCGAGCCGCCCCAGGGTCGAGACCGCCGCCGCCGAAGCGCGCTGAGACCCGAGCTCGCCGGCCGAGACGTCGGCGGCGATGCCCCCGTCTCGTTCCCGAAGGCCGATCACGCCGGTCAGGGCGCCGGCGCCGTAGGGGCCCGCCCCCGCCCCGCGCACGATGTCGATCCCGGTCAGGGACTCCGGCGCCAGTTGAGACCAGATCACCCAGCCGCCGAACGGGTCGTTGAGCGGCACGCCGTCCAGGGTCACCAGGGTGCGTCCCGCGCCCGAGGGGGCGATGGCCCGCAGGCTGATCCCCTGGGTGGTCGGGTTGGCCGACAGGCTGGAGGTGCGGCGGAACAGCGAGACGCCGGGCGTCTGGCCGACCGCCTCGTCCACCCGCTGGCTGCGGACCAGATCGCCCTCGCCCAGGTGGACGACCGAGAACGCCGCCTCGGCCGCCGAGGGCGGCAGGCGGGCGGCGGTGACGATCACCTGTTCGA
>NZ_AKKF01000119.1 GCF_000281955.1 Caulobacter sp. AP07
TCCGGGAGGAACCATGGTCGACAAGGTGAAGTCCACAGCCGCCGAAGCGCTGGCGGGTCTTTTATTCGATGGCATGACCATCATGGCCGGAGGCTTCGGCCTGTGCGGCATTCCCGAGAACCTCATCGCGGCGATCCGCGAAACGGGGGTCAAGGACCTCACGGTGGTCTCCAACAACTGCGGCGTCGACGGCTTCGGCCTGGGGATCCTGCTGGAGAACCGCCAGATCAAGAAGATGGTCTCGTCCTATGTGGGTGAGAACAAGCTGTTCGAACAGCTTTACCTGTCCGGCGAGCTGGAACTGGAGTTCAATCCGCAGGGCACCCTGGCCGAACGCATCCGCGCCGGCGGGGCGGGCATCCCCGCCTTCTTCACGCGCACAGGGGTCGGCACCCTGGTCGCCGAGGGCAAGGAAGTGCGCGACTTCGACGGCGAGCTCTATGTGATGGAGCGCGGCCTGACCGCCGACCTGTCGATCGTCAAGGCCTGGAAGGCCGACGCGGAAGGCAACCTCGTCTACCGAAAGACCGCCCGCAACTTCAATCCGATGATGGCCACCGCCGGCAAGGCCACGGTGGTCGAGGTCGAGGAAGTCGTGGCGATCGGCGCGCTCGACAAGGACGGCATCCACACGCCGGGCATCTATGTCGACCGCCTGATCCAGGGCGCCAAGTTCGAGAAGCGCATCGAGCGGGTCACCACGCGTCCTCGTGACGAGAAGATTGGGGAGTCAGTGTAATGGCCTGGACGCGCGACGAGATGGCCGAGCGGGCGGCCAAGGAGCTGCAGGACGGCTTCTACGTGAACCTGGGCATCGGCATCCCGACCCTGGTGGCCAACTACATCCCGCGGGGCATGTCGGTGACGCTGCAGAGCGAGAACGGCATGCTGGGCATGGGTCCCTTCCCCTACGAGGGCGAGGAGGACGCCGACCTGATCAACGCCGGCAAGCAGACGATCACCGAACTGGACTCCTCGTCCTACTTCTCGTCGGCCGACAGCTTCGCGATGATCCGCGGCGGCCACATCGCCCTGTCGATCCTGGGGGGCATGCAGGTCAGCGAGAACGGCGACCTGGCCAACTGGATGGTGCCCGGCAAGATGGTCAAGGGCATGGGCGGGGCCATGGACCTGGTGGCCGGCGTCAAGCGGGTGGTGGTGGTCATGGACCATTGCGAGAAGTCCGGCGCGCCCAAGCT
>NZ_AKKF01000120.1 GCF_000281955.1 Caulobacter sp. AP07
CCGCCGCTGCGGCTGCCGTCGTTGACGTTCTTCTTGCGGGTCCCGCCCTCGCCCAGGGCGTCGATGAAGCCGGCGTATTCGGTGTGGTAGCCGACCGCGCGCAGGGCGACCTTGTCGGAGACCGGGATGTTGACCGCGCCCTTGGCGTAGCCGCCGACGTCGCCGCCCTTGAGCACGTTGACGTTGCCCTCGACCACGCCCTCATAGACGCCGATCTTGGGCTGGTTGGTGATGTAGCGGATGGTGCCGCCCACCGAGCCCGAACCGAACAGCGTGCCCTGCGGGCCGCGCAGCGTCTCGACCCGGTTGAGGTCGAACAGGTCGACGTCGGGGGTGAACAGCGACAGCGAGATCACCGACTCGTCGAGATAGACCCCGACCTGCTCCTTGACCCCCGGCTGGTCGCGGACCACCTGGCCGGCCGACACGCCGCGGATCGACACCTGGCTCTGGCCCGGGCCGAGGTTCTGGATCGAAAGGCCCGCCACGTTGCGCGACAGGTCCTCCAGGGTCACCGCGCCGGACTTCTGGATATCGGCCTGGGTCTGGGCGTTGATCGAGAACGGGATGTCCTGGATCGTGGCGTCCCGCTTGGTGGCGGTGACGATGATCTCCTCGACGGCGCTGGTGTCTTGCGCCGCCGCGAAGGTCGGCAAGGCGACGAGCGTCGCCAGCGAGGTCGCGGCCAGCAGCGCGTGACGCGCATGCGGCCGGTCTTTGAGACTGCGCATGGATAGTCCTCCCAGATTTATTTTAACGGTTCCGAAGGTCGAGCTTCAGACCGCAACCAGAGCGTTCTTGCCGGAACCGGCGAAAGTCAACGCCGATTGAAGTACCTGAACGACGATCAGCCTGGCCTTGAGTCCGCTTTGCATCACCTGTGGCGAAGATGCGGGTGGTCTTGGCGACGCCTCCTGAAGCTTGACCATTGTCCGGGTGTTTTTCGCGCGCGATCGGATTTCCACGCGCGCCCCGTCGCGGGCGCTTTGCGCCGCTTTACGTTCGCGTGACCTTTCGCTCGCGGAAATCCGAGTCTAGGGTGGCCGCAAATTCAAACTAACGTTTAACGGGGAGTGCGCCCAATGCGCGAAGCGGTCATCGTCTCTTACGCTCGTACCGGTCTGGCCAAGTCCAACCGCGGCGGCTTCAACAACACCCACGGCGCGGCCATGGCCGGCCACGCCATCCAGCACGCCGTGTCGCGCGCCGGCCTCGACGGCGGCGAAGTGGAAGACGTGGCCCTGGGCTGCGGCGGTCCCGAAGGCGCCACCGGCATGAACGTCGCCCGCAACGCCGCCATCTGGGCCGGCCTGCCGGTCACCACCTCGGGCCAGACCATCAACCGCTTCTGCTCGTCGGGCCTGCAAGCCATCGCCACGGCCGCCAACTACGTGCGCAACGACGGCGCCAATGTCGCCATCGGCGGCGGCGTGGAATCGATCTCGCTGGTGCAGGGCGGCGGCCACATGAACCGCTTCCACATCACCGAAGAAAAGCTGATGCGCGAGAAGCCGGCGCTGTGGATGGCGATGATCGACACCGCCGATATCGTCGCCAAGCGCTACAACATCGCCCGCGACTACCAGGACGAATACGCCCTGCGCAGCCAGCAGCGGATCGCGGCGGCGCAGGCCGCCGG
>NZ_AKKF01000121.1 GCF_000281955.1 Caulobacter sp. AP07
CCGGCGAGGCGGCCGGCGACCTGCCGCAGGCCCTGCGCCGGGCGGGCGAGATGCTGGAGGCGGCCATCAAGCTGCGCGAGCAACTGGTCGGGGCCCTGGCCTATCCGCTGTTCGTGCTGGTCAGCACCCTGGCGGCGGCCGGGGTGATCCTGCTGGCCGTCGTCCCGTCGCTCGAACCGCTGGTCAGCGAGGGCGGCGGGGAGGGGACGCCGATCCTCTCGGCCTTGCTGGCCGTCAGCCGTTTGCTCCGCGACCATGGCCTGGTGCTGATCGGCGGGCTGGCGGCGGTCGTGGCGCTGATCGTGGTGCTGGGCCGCGCCGGTCTGCTAGCCAGGCCGTCCGAGCGGCTGCTGCTCGGTGGGCCTTGGCGGCGGACGACCGGCGCCCTGTTCTATGGCGGGTTCGCCGTTTCCCTGGGCGCGATGCTGACGGCCGGCGCGCCGATGAGCGACGCCCTGCGCCTAGCCTCGCGCGGCGTGCGCTCCGAGTTGGCCAAGGCCCGCCTTCAGCCCGTGCTGCACCAGGTGCGGCAGGGCGTTTCGTTGTCGGAAGCGTTGCAGGCGGTGAAGGGGTTCCCGCCGACCATCGTGCGGCTGGTCTCGGTGGGCGAGTCCACCGGCGCCCTGGGCCGGATGCTGCAGCGCTCGGGCAAGCTGGAGGAGGACGCCGCCGTGCGCGACATCGAGGCTGCCGCCCGGTTGCTGGGGCCGGCGCTGATCGTGCTGTTGGGCGGTTTGATCGGCCTGATGATGGCGGGTCTGCTGTCGGGGGTCACCGAACTGGGGCAGGCGGCGCTGAACTGAGGCCGAGATCGGGGCGCGGATAGTTGCAGGCGCTCACACAAGCCG